>NZ_JAZHLK010000033.1:0-45341 GCF_036549515.1 Aurantimonas sp. E1-2-R+4
CGGTGGTGTTGACCTTGGCCGATCAGCTCTACGAGACACGACAACGCCTGTTGTCACTGACCGCGGCTGTCGCGGCGCAGGACGAGCCCATCCAGAAGGCGATCATCGCGGCTTTGTCGCCGAGCGGCCTGGACTCGCCTCGATAAAGTGGCTCTTGCGCATGTTGTGTGGTTTTACGGCGCCAGGATCAGTCGGCGGCGGAGCAGTTCGAGATTTCCGCGGCCATACATGGAGCGCTTGAGCAGCTTCAGCTTATTCACCTGGCCCTCGACCTGGGCGCTACTCCAACAGGTTTCCAAAGCGGCTCGAACCGCATCGCCGTCATGCTGAAGGCCTGCGGCGAAGGTTTCGACAGGACGCAGACCACAGCGCTTTGCGCCACGAAGCCAATCGTCGAACGCGGGGCCGGCATCATGGGCCTTGGTTCCGACCCGGCGGACGAGATCGACGAAACGGCGAACAACTCGAATGAGGATGGCGGCGTCGCGATCCTGGCTGATTCGCAGGATCGCGTTAGCCTCTTCGATCGACCTCCTTTCTGGTGCCTTGACGATCAACCACGCGAGTTGCTTCGGGGACGGAATCGAAACAGGGTTTTGGGTGGCGGGAGCTGGCGGAGCCGTATCGACCGTCCTATGCGGGGCATGTTTCGACGGAGCCGTCCGGTGGTCCTGAAGCCACCGATGAATCTGGCTGGCGGAACCGCCATAGCCAAGATCGCGGCATTCGCGCCAGAGCTGCAGGCCGTTTTCGCATCCGTTCGCGAGCCGCGATCTCAGCAACGGCAGAGAGGGATCAATGATGCTGCTTGCCGTTGCCCGCACGGCCCGCTCGGGAAAGGCATCGGCATAAGCGAACTTACGGACGGTGGTCGGTGACAAACCTGTCGCTCGGCTGATCGCCACGATCGCCTCGCCGGCGAGGTAACGCCGACGCACATCGTCATATTGCGTCAGTCGCCGTGTGCGGCTTTCGGCAGCGACATCAGCGTCGGAACGCAATCGTCTGAACGCCTTCGTTCGACACGTCTTCGTTCGACACGTCTTCGTCGCCTTCGGCGATGACAGTTCGGGCAGCCGCCGCAAACGCGCATGAGCGCCGGCAGCCCATCGCTCGACCATCTGCCGCGTGTTGTGGAGAAGGTGCCAACGATCGGCGATCTGGACGGCGTTCCGGGCACCGATCGTTATGGCGCGCCGGTATTCTGTCGATCGGTCCCGAGCAACGATTTCGATCCCAGGCCTGGATTCCAGCCAAACGATCACCGTCTCCGCCGTGCGGTCAGGCAAGAGATCTATCGGACGGTGGCGTTGGAGGTCGACGATGATCGTGCCGTAGCGCAGCCGCTTCTTCATCGCCCAATCATCAACGCCGATAATTGTCGGTGTCGACGGCGTCGGCTCGGGCAGCAGACGAACCAGCCGAAGGATTGTGTCGCCGCTGACAGGCATTGCCATTTGCCTTGAAAGGCGGNGATTGTCGGTGTCGATGGCGTCGGCTCGGGCAGCAGGCGAACCAGCCGAAGGATCGTGTCGCCGCTGACAGGCATTGCCATTTGCCTTGAAAGGCGGCTGTCCGCCGCTCCGCCCAGAGCAATTCCCGTTCTTGCCTGCGCCTTGGACAAGCCGCTTCGTCCTTCGCGCCGACGGCGCGACCAGCATCGGCACGTTCTCGCCGAAGGTCCGGCGTCGGCAGCCGGCATTCCGGACACCGCGCAACCTTATAGCGCTTCTGCAACGAAATCGTCAGTCCCGATGGACCTTCGGGCCGGATTCCATTGAAGCGACATCCGGGCATCATCGATATTTGAGGCATGCTTCCTCCACCGCATCATCTGCGGTGTTAGAAAGAGTCGCCACGCCTCAAGACCACACAACATGCGCAAGAGCCACCAAATCGGGGCAAGTCCAGGGCGCTATCAGTCGGAGGACGGCACAAGGCCAGCTACAATGTCATGCGCTCGCCTCGAATCGCGGGAACAGCACGTTGTTCTCAAGGTGGATATGTTCCATCAGATCATCCTTGAGTTGCGCCGCTCCGGCGTAAAGCGCCTGCCACGACCGGCAAGCGCCGTCCGGCAAGGTATAGTCGTCAGTTATCTGCGCCACCCGCTCCAGAAAGGCGCCGTGAGCATCGTGATCGTGGCGCATCTCGGTGATCGGCGCATCCAATTGTCCCGCAGCCTGTCTACGCATGGCTGGAAACAGGATCAACTCCTCCTTCTTCATGTGCACTTCCAATTCGCCCATGATCAGTTGCAAGGCGTCGGCCAGCCCTTCCGGCGCGTTCGGGTGGGCGGCATGAACCGCCTCGACCTTGCGCGACAGTTCGATCAGTTCGGGAATCTGGCGTCGGTGGACCTCGTGATAGCGGGTCTGGATGTGATCGATCAGCGCGGTGGTTTCCCGCGGCGCCTGCGGTGCGGCTGCGGGGTCGAGCGCCTGCAGCGCTGTTTCAAGTTCGATAATATTGAGCTTGCGCTGGTACGCCGCCTCGGTCAGCGAAACGTCGCCGTGGCAGCAGAAATCGATTCCAAACCGGCGGAAGACACCGGTGGCGCCGGGAAGTTGCGCGGCGATCTCGCCGACATTCTGGTCGTGCAGGGGCTGGGTGGTCTCGGTCATGTTCTTCGCCTTGTGTAGATGATTTGATTGAGTTGAAAGGTGTGCGGGTGTGGGCCCCTGTGGCGTTGGTGCCCCGCTTTTCGATTCCGTCGACCTGACGTGGGCTCACTCCGCCGGTTCGGCCGCGAACGTTGCGCTGGTGTAGACGGCAAGCGGCTCGACATTCCGGGCGGCGAGCGAACTGAGGAACCGCCAGACGAAGAGCAGCGTCACCAGAAACAGCCCCGGATAGCCGACGCCGGCCATCAGGTACGGGAAGAACGGGCTGCCATCGCGCACGCTGGAAAGGTTGAAGCTCAGAAGCCCCAGCGTGATTACCGCGCCGAAAACCCACATTCCCAAGAGCCACAGCCCGGCTTCCCAGCCGGTCAGCAATCGCTTCCAGCCTGGCATGACAGCGTGCGCCGGGCCATCATAGGCGTCTGCTGTCTCGAAGCCGCGCGCCGCCGGCGTCGTAGCGACCCGTGCGCGATAGCCGAGCGTGAGCAGGTCGAAGACCAGAAGCCCGACGCCAATGGTAAACACCAGCCCGAAGACCGGCACCTGCAGCTTGGCGATCTGCATCGCAGGCGAGACGTCGCCTCCAAACCAGTCAAGGCCAAGCGTGCGGTAGACATAGACCTGGATCGTGCCGCCGATGGCGAAGGCGAAGGCCAGGCCAAGCATGCCGGTGAAGATGAGCCAGAAGGCCAGCTTGCCAAGACGCTGGTCGAAATCCCGGATGCCGCGCATCAGCGGCACCGCATAGTAGGCTGCCGACAGCCCCAGCATGCCGAATGTGCCGAAGAGCGCCAGATGCGCGTGGCTCAGCGTCACCCAGGTGCCGTGCGACCACACGTTGGTCAGCGCGAAGGTCATGGTGAAGCCGAGGATCCCCGCCCCTACCTGCTCCAGCACCACCGAGCCTAGAAGGAAGGCGAACGCAGGCATATTAGCGATAGGTTTGCGGTCGTGATGAGCGTCGAGATAGATGTGCCAGAAGCAGAAGATCAGAGGCAATGGTTCGAGCGCGCTGAACAGCGAGCCCCAGAATTGCCAAAACTCCGGCGTGCCTATCCAGAAATAATGATGCGCGTTGCCCAGAAGCCCCGAGAGCCAGACCAACGAAATGCCCCAGAAGACCGCGTAGCCCACGGTCTTCACGCTGGCGTTGAACATCAACACCACGAGGAAGCCGACCAGGCTGATATGGATGACCTCCCAGACTCCCTCGACCCAGTAGTGCACGACGTACCAGCGGAAATATTCCTGCAGGTCCAGCCGCCCGATGAAGAACAGCCCGAACACCCAAACAGCGGTCAGTGCCAGCACGCCAAGTCCCAGCCCCCAGTGAATCTCGTTCCACTGGGACATTGGCGGGAAAGTGCGCAGGACCACATAGCACAGGATTGCGAAGCCAATCAGGATCACAATATCGGCGACGCGACCGGCCTCGAGATACTCCAGTCCCTCCTGCAGCCAGGGCTGCCCCAGCCACCAGCCGGCGATCCCCTGTTGCGCCAGAAACTGCGTCAGGACGTTCCAGACTACGACGGCCAGTAGTGCATAGAACAAGAATTTGATCAGCCAAGGCGCGGCCAGTTCACGTTTCGACAGCAGCGGCCCGATGAACAGAATCGTGCCGATAAAGCCGGTGAGGATCCACAGAATGCCGAGATTGGTATGTTCGGCCCGGACGATGTTGAAATTGAATACCCCCGAGAGCAGTGTCGGATCGATGTGCTGCGCCGCCAGAAGCAGGCCGAATGCGGTCTGAAACAGGAACAGCACAAGCATTACCAGAAAAAAACGCAGGCTCAGCCTTTGGGTCTGGTATTCGATCCGGATCATTGTCCCTCTCCTCCGAGACTGCGGATATAGGCGACAATGGCTGCGACCTGATCGGCCTCCAGAATGTCGACATACGATGGCATGACGCCGGCGTGGAAGCCTGCGGCGACCTGCGCGTCCGGGTTCATGATGGCCTCGGTCAGATAGGCGTCGTCGACCTTTACCGTCGACCCATCGGCAAGCTCCGCCTCACCTCCGTAAAGCCCGCCCCAGGCCGGGCCGACGAGTTTCTCGGTTCCGGCGGAATGGCAGGCGGTACAGCCGTTATCCTCGACAAGTTGGGCACCAAGGTCGACCGGATCGCCCAAGGCGGCTGCAATGCTACCCTCGGGCGGTGCTGCTACTGCGGTTGCAACCGCCTCCGCCGGCATCTGCGTCGCCTGCGGGAAAGTTAGCCCGACGATCTGTGGGATCGGTGGCCAGCCCTCGGTATCCATCTGCGACGTGTATTTCAGGAAAGCGATCAACTGGGCGACCTCGCCCGCGCGAAACGGCAGGTTGGGCATGATCGTGGCATGGCCGCTGCGCCGATTGACCCGTTCCACAGCAGCGGGATACTTGTCGAAATAGGCGTCGATCGAGTTGACGTCCGCTTCAGTGACGACGGCAGATTTCTGCAACTGAACCTGCACTGCCGTCTGCGTCGGCCAGCTGCCTGCCGAGGGCAGAAACGCCTCCAGCCAGGCAGGCCCGACATCGCCATAGAGTTTGGTCAGATCCGGCCCAAGATAGGCACCATTGCCGACGATCGTATGACACCCCATGCAGTTATAGGCTTGGAAGACCCGCTTGCCCTCGACAGCATCATGGCCCGCATATTCGACCCCCGTCGGCACCACTTGGCCGCGGGAATCGAGGAAAGACATGAACGACAGCGCAACGAAGATCAGCGCCATCAGCCCAAGCACGCCAAGTGCGGTGCGCCGCTTCTTGCCTTCTTGACAGGGTTGACCTGGACGGCAACTCATGACTGGCCCTCTGTGTCATCGGGCTCCGCCTGTTCGACAAGTTCGGCGCGCTCGATGGCGTCATGCTCGAAAAGCGTGCGCAGGCTGCCGAAGAACGCATAGAAGACGTAGATCGCCAGCACGAAACCCGTTGCGAAATAGATCACCCACATGATCCGCGATTCCGCCCAGTAGCTGAAATCCCACCACCACGGCCAGGCGAGGAAGAAGGCGAACACGCTGGCAACGATAGCCAGCGAGAGCGCGATGACCCCTTGCGCCCTCGGGACCGGTCGTTTCCGGCTTGTATCGGATGTTTCGGCGTCGATCGCTTCCACATGTCGGCTCATCACATCCACCCCCTCAAGGCTTCGGCTGTCCGAGCCTGCCGTTAATAGGTATTTGCAATATGCATTATCTTCCGATATATTCGTATTGTCAATACCATTTAAGGAGCACCGATGCGGCTGGCGTCTTTCACCGACTACGGTTTACGCGTTCTGATGCGGCTGGCCGGAGCGCCCGAAGAGTCGATCTCCACCGGACAGATCGCCGAGGAGTTCGCGATCTCGCAGCATCATCTAGCCAAGGTGGTGCAGGATCTCGGTCGCGGCGGATTTGTCCGGGCGCAGCGCGGCAGGAGTGGCGGATTACGGCTGGCCCGCGCGGCACATACGATCACTGTCGGGGAGGTCGTGCGCCATCTCGAGCAGCGTTTCGCCATCGTCGAATGTTTTCGTGCGGATGGCAGCGCTTGCGTGCTGCAACCGCGGTGCCGCC
The DNA here is from genome assembly GCF_036549515.1 of Aurantimonas sp. E1-2-R+4. Lineage (NCBI taxonomy): Bacteria > Pseudomonadati > Pseudomonadota > Alphaproteobacteria > Hyphomicrobiales > Aurantimonadaceae > Aurantimonas > Aurantimonas sp. E1-2-R+4. The sequence continues at coordinate 6,182 of NZ_JAZHLK010000033.1, forward strand.
TGAAACCCCAACTCGCCGCTGCGCGGGCGGCCTTTATGACGGAGCTTGACCGGACAACGGTGGCGGATTGCGCTTGGCCCGGGGACGGATCACTAATCGCGGCCGCATGAATCCGAGGAAGCGCAGGGAAGTGGAGAAGGTCAATGACTCATATCGCATTTGCCGATGACGCGATCCAGATCGACGCCGATGTCCTTGCCAAAGCGTTCCGGATCGAGGCGGATGACCTGAAACAGGGAATGCGCGACGGCACGATCACCAGCCGGTTCGAACGCGGCGCGGACGAAGACGCGGGCAAGGTTCGGCTGACGTTCTTTGCGGCAAGCCGTCGGGTCCGCATGACCATCGACGAAAGCGGAACGATCCTCACATGCAGCGCAATCGATTTTGGCAAGCTGCCGCTGCCCGCGTCGTCGAGAAGGGTCGGTTGATTCCCCTGCAACCGAATCTGACAAGTGGTTTGAGACTGCGTTCACGGTTCCGATCTGGGGATAATCTATGCGGGCGGCAAGGCGGCGCGCGGCGGATCAAGCGGCAGCGACGGCTTAGCGGGGCACGCTTATCCATGGGATCCTCATGATCTTGCTGCTGATCGTCGCGTTCCGAGGTGGTGGTTGAAGATTACGTCCGTTCGCGCGCACGCTTTAACGGACCCGGTCGGCGGCATCATCAGTCGGCCTAGAGAAGAAGGAGCCGCCCCATGAAATATCGAATGACGCTGAAACATATCGACCCGGTTACGCACGATACGAATCATCTGATTTTCGACCGGCCGGAAGGGTTCGAATATAGTCCGGGTCAGGGAGTGGAACTGTATCTTCTCAAGGATGGTTGGGAAGACAAAGGCCGCCCCTTTACCCCGGTGACCTTGCCGCATGAGCCGACTTTGGAATTCGTCGTCAAGTCCTATCCCGACCACCACGGCGTGACTGAACAGATCGGTGTGATGAAGGCGGGCGACGAGGTGGAAATCAAAGGACCGTTCGGCGCGATCTCGGATCAGGGACCGGGCCTGTTTATTGCCGGAGGGGCCGGGATCACACCAATGATCGCAGTGATGCGCAAGCGGTTGCACGATCACGGCACGCTCGCGGGATCGACGCTGGTTTTCGCGAACAAGACCGAGGCCGACATCATCTGGCGCGAAAGGTTCGAGGCAATGAAAGGGCTGAGAACCGTCTTCGTCGTGGACGAGCCTGGCGCCGGCGTACCGCAACAAAGACTTGATCGGGATTACTTGCGTCAGTTCGTCGAAGCAAACCGCCTCTGCTATCTCTGCGGCCCGCCGTCGATGATGGATGCGGTGCGCCAGGCGTTGCACGACCTTGGCATTAAGGACGACCGTATCGTCGAGGAGAGGATGTGAATGCCGTGGAACTGACCCGCGGGCGCTGCGGTGACCGGGATCGTCGCGGTGCTTCTCATCGCGCTGGCTGAGTAGGAGGCCATAATGTTGATCCAAAAGTTTCTGCCTACGGCAAGCAAGCGGATGCTCTGCATCGAGATGACGGCAACCCTGCTCGAGGCCGCTCGGCTTCTGGATGATGGCAGCGACATGCTGCTGGTCAGTGATGTAGAGGGCCGGATGGCAGGTATTCTTACCAAGACCGACGTGGTCCGCCAAACCGGCCGCTGCGCGGGCGCCAGCTGCACCGCGCCGGTGGTCGAGGCGATGACGCGTGATGTGATCACGGCGGAGCCCGAGGGCCAGTTGCACGGCGCCTGGGAGGTCATGAAGACCAGCGGCTTCAAGAACGTCCCAATTCTCGATTCGGACGGTAAGCCGCTGGGTGTTCTGAACGCCCGCGATGTCCTTCAGATGCTGCTGCAAGAGATCCAGCAGGAAGAGAACCTGCTGCGCGACTACGTTATGAATATCGGTTACCGCTAGGAAAATGCAGGAGAAACACTCATGTCCGATCCGCTATACCCGACGAACACCCATGCGTTGGCACAGCGCCGCAAGGCGCTGACGCCGGACGCTGAAGAGGCGTTCAAGGTGTTCAGCCAGACTGTGTTCGCCGATGGCGCCCTGGATGCAAAGACCAAGCAGCTGATCGCCGTCGCCGTCGCCCATGTCACCCAGTGCCCCTATTGCATCAAGGGTCACACGAAGGCGGCACTGCGGCATAAGGCGAGCGAAGCCGAGATCATGGAAGCGATCTGGGTCGCCGCCGAGATGCGCGCTGGCGGCGCCTATGCCCATTCGGTGCTGGCGCTCAACGAGATGGAACAAACCAAGGCCGGGAATTGATGGAAACTGGAGCGAACATTCCCAACACATTTTACAAAGGAGAAATCGACATGACCCGCAGGACCACCACTCTGGGAACCGCGATCGCGCTGGCGGTACTGACTGGAGCTGCTTCCGCGCAGGATTCGGATGGAGTCTATCGTGCCGATCTCGCGCCGCTCAACGCCGAGACGACGGGTAGCGAGGCCGGCGGCACCGCGACGCTCACCGTCTTCGGCGATACGCTGACAATTCGCCTCGACGCCACGGGTACCGCGCCGGGGATCATGCATCTTCAGCATTTCCACGGGTTCGCCGATGGCGACGAGACGTCCCGTTGTCCGAGCACCGACGCCGACACCAATGGCGACGGCATCATCGACTTGATCGAGACCGAGCCGCTCGCGGGCGTCACCATGGTTCCGTTCCACGACGATCCGGGCAGCATGGAGATCGTCGCCGACAGCTATCCGACCGCCGATGCCGACGGCGCCTACAGCTACGAGCAGAGCGTATCGCTCCCGGCGCTCCGGAAGGCGTTCGATGCCAAGTTCCCCGGACAGCAGCTCGATTTCGACCGGCGGGTGATCTTCCTGCACGGCGTGCCCGAGGCGAGCGAACTCCCGGACACCGTCCAGTCGCTCGGTGATGTTCCGGCGCAAGTGACGCTGCCGATCGCCTGCGGCGCTATCCAGCGGTCCGAAGGCTGACCGGGCGTCGCGCCCGGGCTGCCATCCACACCACGTCGCCAGGAGAGACGGTCATGCTTCGATGGCTTCACCCGATCGGAAGGTCCGGTCTTGGTCTGCCGCGGCTGCTCTGGTTCGTCGTCGGCGCTTTCTCTCTCGCCCTCGCCGGGCTCGGGGTCGTCCTGCCGGTCCTGCCCACGACGCCGTTCATCATCCTGGCGACTTTCGCCTTCGGCAGGAGCGCGCCGGGACTTCAGGCGCGGCTCCAACGCAGCCACGTTTTCGGCCCGATGATCGCCGAATGGCAGGAGCATGGCGTGATCGCTCCGCGTTACAAAACGGCGGCGATCGCGATGATGGCCGGGGCGATGCTGCTGAGCCTCGTCATGTCCGTCTCCGCGATCGTCATCGCGATACAGGCGGTCTGCATGGCTGCAGCGGTCGGCTTCATCCTCAGCCGCCCGAACGGGGCGGCTGCCCGGGTTCGATCCGAAATGACGGGAGCTCAGACCTGTGAACGATCGTAAAGTGCTTTTTAATGGCTCTTCCTCCGGGCCTCTGTCGCATCTGGGACGCCTCATCGCCATCGCCAGCGGCAAGGGCGGGGTCGGCAAGTCGACGGTCGCGGCCAATCTGGCAGTGATGCTGGCGCGCCAGGGGCTACGTGTCGGGCTGGTCGATGCCGATCTCTACGGCCCGTCGATTCCCGGCATGCTGGGTATTCCCGGCGGTGAGCCTCCGGCCATGACGCCGGGCAAGAAGGTGATCCCGGCCGAAGCGTATGGCGTCAAGGTGATGTCGATGGGGATGCTGACCGGCGACGACAAGCCGGCGGTCCTGCGCGGTCCGATGGTCACGAAATATCTTCAGATGTTCATCACTCAGGTGGACTGGGGCCAGCTCGACGTGCTGATTCTGGACCTACCCCCCGGCACCGGGGACACGCAGCTGACCCTGGCGCAGGCGTTTCCGCTGACCGGCGCGGTCGTCGTCTCGACGCCGCAGGATGTCAGTCTGAAGATCGCGAGGCGTGGCTTGCGGATGCTGCAGCAGGTGAACGTGCCGATCCTGGGGATCGTCGAGAACATGAGTGGCTTTACCTGCCCCTCCTGCGGGGAGGTCACGCACATCTTCCGTCAGGGCGGTGGCGAGAGCATCGCGGCCAGCCTCGGCGTGCCATATCTCGGTGCGATACCGCTCGACCCGGCGATCGTCGATGGTGGCGACAGCGGCGTGCCGCTGACGGCATCGGCTGCCGACAGTCCCGCGGCACTTGCCTATACAGCGATTGCGAACGCCCTGACCGCAGACATGAGTCCGGCGGGAGGTCTTCAGATTCCATTTGACTGGGATGTGACGTCCGGCAAGGGCCAGCCTACCCCTGTGCCGGATGCAGCATCCGACCGGCCCTTGGCGCTGGAATACGACGGCACTGGGCTGATGATCCGTTGGTCCGATCGCGAGCAGAGGATCGACCCGCGCGATCTGCGCCTCGCCTGCCGCTGCGCTGCCTGCCGTGACGAGGTGAGCGGGAAGCGACTGCTGGACCCGGCGACAATGCCGCTCGACGTTGTACCGGCGCGGATATGGAGCGTCGGCAATTATGCACTCGGCATCGCTTTCAGCGACGGGCACAATTCCGGCATCTACACCTTTACCGCGCTGCGTGAGATAGAAAGTGTCGAGACCGAAGATGTTTGACGTCGCCGTCCTCCGCCGCATCCGGGCACAGGCCTCGCCGCGCGACCCGACCGTGATGCGCTTCATTCTCGATGTGCCGGTCGAGGCCGGGCGGTCGGCTGGCTTCGATGGGCCGATGGACGAGGCCCCCCTGGCGCGTGCGCTGTTCGCACTCGCGGGCGTGACGAAAGTGCAGGTGAATGGTGAGACGATCCTGGTGACGCGGGCGCCCGGCAGCGAGTGGCAGGCGCTCAAGGCCCCTATCGCGGCAGCGATCCGCCAGGTTCTCGATGATACCGATCGGCCGCTCGGCGACGCACCGGCGACTCCGATGACCGAGGATAGTGACGCGGCGCTTCTGGCCGCAGTAACGCATCTGCTCGATACGAAGGCAAACCCGTCGATCGCCCGACATGGCGGCTATATCAGCGCTGAACGCGTGGGAAACGACACGGTCTATCTGCGAATGTCCGGTGGCTGCCAAGGCTGCGCGGCCTCGTCAGTGACGCTCAGGAAGGGGGTCGAGACCATACTGCGCGCGGCCCTCCCCGTGATCCGCGAGATCGTCGACGTGACTGACCATGCTGGAGGTCAGAACCCTTTCTACCGCGATGTGCCGGGGCAAAGCCCGGTCTTCGCGCGCCCCGTCCCGCGTGGCGTCATCGGATGGGATGGTGGTCAAGTGACGATTGACCCGGACTACCTCGCGCCACGCCTCGGGATGAAGCCGGACGCATTGCAAGCCGGATTGACGTGCGGCGACATCGTCATAACGACGGAGAGTGGCCCGGCAACCTCGCATGAAGGGATGCGGGTGATCGTGCGCAGTGCCGAGCGCACTTGGGCGGCGGAAGTCATGGCTGACGGAACTGCGCGAGAGCTTCCGCCCCCGCGGGCGGCGGCGGCGCCTGGCGGACGCACACCGGCCACGCTTGCTCAAAGTGTCCGCCGTCACTTGCACACTCTGCCGGCGGACAAACTTCCGATCACCTACGGCGCGCTCGCCTGGGGACTGGCGCTGTATGCGCCGGGCTCCATCCGCAAGATCACCCGCGCGCTCGAGACGACGATGCGCGAAGACGCAGAAGCTGGCCGTCCGTTTATCGCTGCGCGCGTCGTCGGCCGCGGACTTGGACAGGTCCCCGGGCGCGGGTTCTTCGACCTTGCCCGCGCGTTGGGTCGCGGTCCGGAGCCGGGCGAAACCGAGCGGGAATTCCACGATCGGCAGATGAATGAGCGCCGCTCGTCAAGCTGACGAAACGGCGCGGGCGAGATAACGAGACCTCGAATCGTTCGCTCGTCAAAGTGGTTGCGTCCGTCAAGCTGGTGTAAATTTGAAGGCGGCCATTCCGGTGGTCGTCATGCGGCGGCAGGTTGAAGTTTGAGGATGGGGTCGACGGCGATGGTATCGATCTGAGCCATAGCCTCGAGTTGCATGTATCGGTGCTGGGTCTGCCATTCGTCGTTTTGTTCGAGGAGGACGGCGCCTATCAGCCGGGTGATGGACTCCTCGTTCGGAAAGATTCCGACGACGTCGGCGCGGCGTTTCACCTCATTGTTCAGGCGCTCCAGTGGATTCGTTGAGTGTAACTTCGTGCGGTGCTGCACTGGGAAGGTCATGTAGGCGAGGACGTCTGGCTCGCTGGCAGAGGCGTTAGAGGTGGCTCGGGAAATCTGGACATCGGGCGTAGGGGGATTTTCGGCCTAAACGCAGCATGATTGTCGTGAACAGGAACGGAAATGACGAGACGAGTTCGGCGGAACCACAGCCCGGCTTTCAAGGCGAAGGTGGCTTTGACCGCAATCAAGGGCGAGAAGACGCTGGCCGATCTGGCGCAGCAGTTCGACGTCCACCCCCATCAGATCACGCAATGGCGTAGCCAGCTTCTTGAGGGAGCCGCTGGCGTCTTCGGTTCCGAGGCAAAGTCGGGAGCCGCAGCGCCCGCGATCGATGTGAAGACGCTGCATGCGAAGATCGGAGAGTTGGCGCTGGAGAACGATTTTTTGTCCGGCGCGCTCGGCAAGGCCGGCCTTCTGAGCGCAAAGCGATGATCGATCGCAGGCATGATCTGCCGTTGGCGCGGCAAGCCAAGGTGCTCGGGATCAGCCGGGGCAGCGTCTATTACCTGCGCCACGCGGTTAGCGCCGCTGACCTGGCGTTGATGCATCGGATCGACGCGTTGCATCTGGACACTGCCGACGGAAGGCTCGATGCCGGTTTCGGCGAGATGGTCTGCTCCCCGGAACGTGGTCCTCCCTGACGTATGGTTTTTGAACCATTGGAGGACGAGAGAATACCGCAGAAGAAGCACAAGCCCGAAGAGATCGTCGCGAAGCTCCGCCAGGTTGATGTCCTGGTTTCGCAAGGCCGATCGGTCGTCGAGGCCGTCCACGCGCTCGTGAATTCGCGGTCCACGATCAGCGAGCCGCAGTCCGTCCTGCTGCATTAGACGTTTGGCGTCCGCCGCTTGATCGAACCGCGGCACGGCTTGGTGTCGTCGGCCTGGCGCGTGACACGCTCCACCGCGAAGCGCCGGAGCTGGCGCGCGATGTCGATCATGTCGTCATCGACGGACCGCCACGCGTCGCCAGTCTGATGCGCTCGGTGCTGCTCGCCGCCGACCTCGTGCTGATCCCAGTGCAGCCATCGCCGCTCGACGGCTGGGCATCGGCCGAAATGCTCGCGCTGCTCAACGAAGCACGCATCTACCGCCCAGAGCTTGCCGCTCGCTTCGTGCTGAACCGCTGCGCGGCGCGCACCGTGCTCGCCCGCGAAACCGCCGAGACGCTCGCCGACCACGACCCGCCATTGCTCGCGACGACCATCGGTCAGCGCATCGTCTTCGCCGATGTCGTGCAGACCGGCCGGATCGCCGCCGAGCAGGACGAGGATTGTCCGGGCGCGCGTGAGATCACCGCGCTCGCGGCCGAAATCTTGGGGATCGGCTTATGAGCGAACGATCCCCCAAGCGTGGATTCGCGTCCCGGCCAGGCGATCCGGAGAGCTGGATCAAGGCGCCCGATCGCCAGGTACAGCGACCGCAGTCCACGGACGACTTCTCGGCCAGGCTGACCATCGACGTCACCGCCGATATGCGCGGCCGGATCAAGATCTCGGCCTTCCAGCGCGGCCAGACCGTCGCCGACATGCTCCGCGCACTGTTCGAACGCGAATTCCCACCTTCTCAAGGAGACACTCAATGACTGGCCTTGCCGCCGAATCCGCGCGCGCCGGCCGCGCCCTACACGCGCCGCCGGAGGATCTCACCCAGGTCGAACTCATCTGGATCGAGAAGCAGATCGAGCACTGGATCCGCTTCGGCCGCGAGGTGCGCGAACAGGTTCTCGACCGCCGTCGCCGTATCCTCTTCTTCCCTCCCGGCACGACCTTCGCGCTGGTGCGCTGGGCCACGAACGAGCATGGCACCGTGCTCTCGCGCCTCGACATTCTGCGCGCGGTCGGGTCCGGCGAACCCTGCCAGACGATCCCTACCGTGACGCCTGGCAGCGACATCCTGCTGCGCGTTGATGGCTGGCCGAAAGTGGAGCGCATGCTCCAGCTTATCGACGCGATCGAGGCGATCGGCATCGATCCAGTCGAGGTCGCACCGGATCACTGGCGGCACGTCCACAACCGTCTGACCGCCGGTGAGACGCTGCGCGCCTACACGATGCAGCGCCATCGCGCCTTCCTCTTGGCGCGGAGGATCGGCGCATAACTCGGCTCGGCTACGCCATCACCACGACGGGCGCGGTGTCGTTGCTCGGCATCATGTCCCTCGTGTCCTTCGCGCCGAAGCTGATCTGGAATGCCTCCGCCAGCACGCCGATCGGCCTCTATACGATCAGTCCCAGCGACGGATTGGGAGCGTCCGACCTTGTCGCCGTAGCAGCGCCAGAGCCGATCGCCACGTTTCTTGCCGATGGCGGATATCTGCCGCGCGGCGTGCCCCTGCTTAAGCGGGTCGCCGGCCTTCCCGGACAACGCGTGTGCCGTACCGACCGCACGATCACCGTTGACGCCTTGCCGATGGGCGATGCGCTCGATCGCGATCGTCGCGGCAATCCGCTGCCCGTCTGGCAGGGCTGCCGCGTCGTCGCCAAGGGCGAGCTCTTCCTGATGAACAGGGAAGTCCGCGACAGCCTCGACGGCCGCTACTTCGGGCCACTCCCCGCCTCCGCCGTCATCGGCCGGGCCATCCCTCTCTACACCGACGAGGACGGCGATGACCGCTTCGTCTGGCGCGCGCCGACGCGGTCACGGCGTGCCTATTCCCAACCTCACCGCACATCAATGGAGGCAATCATGTCCGTAATCGGTCAATTCACTCGCGACGAGTCCGGCTTCGTCGGCCATTTGGAAACGCTCTTACTGCAGCAGGACATCATCATCATCCCGGCTGAGCACTCCGATGCCGAGAATGCGCCAGATTTCCGCGTTCATGTCTTCGACGGTATGAACAACGAACCCGGCGCCGAGATCGGCGCAGGGTGGAAGCGCACCGGCGAGAAGGCCGGAGACTACGTTTCGCTGCAGATCGATGATCCGACCTTTGGTCATCCGATCCGCACCAATCTCTTCCAGTCGGCCGACGACAAATCCGTCTGGGGTCTGCACTGGAACCGCCCGCCCCGGCGCAGCGAGCGGGACTGAGCGATGTCGGCCCGCCGCCATCGCGCTGTCGTCGAGCGGTCGAGCACCGCCCGGCGCACAGCCTTCCTTCTCCTTTCCGGCCTGCTGATCGCCGCGCCGCTTTGCGCCGACGCGAATGCGCAGACCGTGTCGGCCGAGCGCCCCTCTCGCGTCGATCCCTACGCCGCCCTCATCGCCGAAACCGCGCGGCGGTTCGGCGTTCCCGAGCACTGGATTCGTGCGGTCATGCGCGTCGAAAGCGCCGGCGACATGCGCGCGATCTCTACGGCCGGCGCCATGGGCCTGATGCAGATCATGCCCGCAACCTGGGCCGAGCTGCGCGCCCGATATGGCCTTGGCAGCAATCCCTACGATCCACGCGACAACATCATGGCGGGCGCGGCGTATCTGCGCGAGATGCACGATCGCTACGGCTCGCCGGGCTTTCTGGCGGCCTACAATGCCGGTCCCGGCCGCTACGAGGAATATCGCGCGACCGGTCGCCCGTTGCCGGCCGAAACACGCGCCTATGTCGCCGCTCTCGCGCCAATCATCGGCGGAAGCGATCTTGCTGCCCCCGTCACGGTGGCGACCGCCGATCCGCTCGCCTGGACTCGTGCGCCGCTCTTCATCGTGCAAGTCGATAGCAGCGCTGGTGCAGTCCAGCGGCAGCGGCACGGCGATCCGACTGCACCCTCTGCGCAGGAGTCCGCGCGCGATCCGGTCCTGCCTGCACCGCAATCAGACGGCCTATTCGTGGCGCGAACCGATACTGCGGGGCCGCGATGAGGGCCTTCGCGCTTCATGCGGCATTGTCGGGATCTGGCGTGGATTTGGCGTCAGAGGCCGGAAGAGCAGGCAGCACAACCGAACGATGGCGAGATAAAAAGGCGCGATGTGCGCCTCGGTTGTGGGGAGTGATTTCAGGGACTTACACGACGATTTCGCGATGTGCGTGCATTCTGCGCAGCCTGCGATACTCCCGTTTTTGCCGTGAATTCAATGCCTTCGCGCGATGTGCGGGATTGCCGACATGAGCGACGAAGACGAGTTCCGCATCCGGCCCGGGCGCATCCGGTCATCCTCCAGCCAGCGGGCGCGGCCCTTCATCGCTCAGGCATTGGCGGCCGTCAAACGTGCCGGCGGGCATGTCTCCCATTCGGGCAGGATCACGTCGGGCCGTCGCTCCTATTTCGGACGCGGTAAGCGCGCCGCCGTGCAGGCCAATCGCTGGGTCACAAGCAGGTCCCGCATCGCCGTGATCAAGACCCGCGTTGTCCGTCATAGTACGCGTAGCGCGCCGCTCGCCACCCATCTCTCCTATCTGCGCCGCGAAGGCGTCACCCGGGGTGGAGAGAAAGCGCAACCGTTCGGACCGGGCGAAGACGAGATCGACGCCAAGGAGTTTGCGGAACGGTGTCAGGACGACCGGCACCATTTCCGCTTCATCGTCTCGCCCGAGGATGCCGTCGACATGACGGACCTCAAGGGCTTCACCCGCGATCTGATGCGCCAGGCGGAAAAGGATCTCGGCACCAAGCTCGATTGGGTCGGCGTCGATCACTGGAACACCGAGCACCCGCATATTCATGTGATCGCAAGAGGCCGCGCCGATGACGGCGAAGACCTCGTCATAACCCGCGACTATATCAAGGACGGAATGCGCGCCCGCGCTCAGGATCTGATCACGCAAGAACTCGGCTACCGCACCGACCGCGACATTCACAACACGCTCGAACGGCAGATCGACAGCAAACGTTGGACCGGACTTGACCGGCAGCTTGCGCGAGACGGTGATCGGCACGGCATCATCGATCTCGCGCCACCGTCCAGCCATCAACCCGACGAATTCCATGCCCTCAAAGTGGGGCGACTGCGCAAACTCGAATCCCTCGGCCTCGCGTATCAGCTCAGCCCCGGCCAATGGATCATGGACGAGACTGTCGAGACGACCTTGCGGGAACTCGGCGAACGCGGCGACATCATCAAGCGCATTCATCGCGGTCTCACCGAACGCGGCATCGAACGGGGAGCAAAGAACTATGTGCTCGCCGGCGAAAGCCTCGATGATCCCGTCATCGGACGGCTTGTCGATCGCGGCCTCGACGATGAACTGAAGGGCACGGCCTTTGCAGTGATCGACTGCGTCGATGGCCGCACCCATCATATCCGGCTTCCCCACATCGAAGCCGCCGGAGACAGCGCGCCCGGATCGATTGTCGAGCTGCGCAGGTTCGACGATGCGAAGGGTCGACGACGCCTGGCACTCGCAGTGCGATCGGATCTCGCCATTGACCGCCAGGTGACGGCGACCGGTGCGACATGGCTCGACCGGCAGGCGATTGCTCGCGAACCGATGCCGCTCGGTGGCGGCGGGTTCGGCGCCGAAGTCAGCGACGCGCTCGAACTCCGCGGCGAGCATCTGATCGATGAAGGTCTCGCGAAACGACAAGGGCAACGCATCATCTTCGCTCGTGATCTGCTCACCACGCTGCGCAAACGTGAGCTGGACGCCGCCGGCGAAAAGCTAGCCGCCGAGATCGGCCGTCCGCGTGGCGGAAACATCGAGGATTGATGACGCCGGATTGCGGAGTGCAGGAGGCACTGATCCAATGCCGGAGTTTACCGGCGCCAAACGCGCATGCGATCCTCGAGTGCAGATGCCAGGATCCGGTAGTCCATCCCGGCAAGGACGAAGTGGACCGTTAACGCGAGATGATCGGAGAGAACGGCGGGCGATGAATACCGCCGAGTCCGAAATACAACTCGGCTGCATCGACCGCCCGCCCGATTATATCCAGGGCCTCGACCATGGTGGGTGCCTCGGGGTTGCCTATGACATCAAGATCGACGGACAGGTCGACACAGCCGATCAGGATGCCATCGAGGCCGGGCACTTTGACGATGGCATCGATATTCTCGATGCCTTTCGCCGATTCGATCATCGCGATCGCCGGCGTCCTTCGGTTCCCTTCGTTCATGAGCTTTCTTGACGGGCTCTGCGGGTAACCGAGTTGGGGAGAGGCGCCTCCCCAGGAGCGGGCTCCCAGGGGCGGATATTTGCACATTTCGACCGGCTGGCGCGCTTCGTCTTCGCCTTCCACGACTTTCCGGGCATTCACCGCATTCGCACAAGGGTCCGCTCTTGGCGCATTGCGACACATGGAACCCAGGAGGGTCATCGGAAACAGAATTTCGAAGGATCGTCTGCAAGCGAAGTGGTTCAGTGGCTGAGCAGCGTAGCAAATCGCGCCTCGACCAGTTCCAGAAACGGCGCCGCTACACGCGAGGATTCGCGCAGCGCCGGCAAGTGCAAATCGTAACGGAACGGTTGTTCGGGGTGCAGGGGCCGCGCGATGACCCTTCCGGCCGCGGCGAAATTGGCGGTCGTTACCGGCTCGACGATCGACACGCCCGCCCCATTTGCCACCAATTCGCAGATCGAAGCCGACAACTGCGCCTCGGCGACGATGCGCGGACGGGCGCTGCCGGCCGCCAGAAAGATATCGGTTTCGGATCGCGTCGCGATTTCCGCCCCGAGCGCCACGAGATTTTCGCGCATTCTTTATTCGCTTTTGTTCGCACTGATTTCCACGCCGCGCCGTTCTGCGTACTCAATCAATGCCAATTCGATTACGGATGTGATCGAGCGCCGCTCAGTCTCGGCAAGCTGCTGAGCCAACGCCAATATCGAAGGATCGAGGCGTGTTGTGAATGGCTTCTTGGTCATCGCAACTCTACGGCTTGAATTTCCATCCCGGCAGGTTCATAACTATGCACGTGCTTTGCAATTGCATTGCACAGATAGCGGCCGACCGAAGTGCGCCAACACTTCAGCCGACCTGACCACTCGCCAAGCTGTAAGGAGCTCGGATCATGGCTGATTCTGAGACTAGCACGAGTCTGTCTACCGTCACCCGTCGCATGCTGCTAGCCGGCACCACATTGATGGCAGCGGCATGGACGACCAATCCATTGAGGAGATCGCCAGCAAGAAATAGCGCCGAGCCGGATGTCGCATTGCAGCTCTGGCACGAATGGAACGACGCTCACCTTCGCACTTATGAGGCTTGCTGCAAGCAGCAGACCCTCGAGGCCCGATTGGTCGAGACGATTGGGTTTCCTCGTGCAGAGGTCGATCTGCCTGACGAGGGCAGATCGATCTTCGTGCATACCCGTGATCAGATTGAAGAGACCTTCGGCGACGATCCGGCATTGGCCGCGACGTGGGCAATCGCGGAAGTTGAGCTCACGGCACACCAGGCTCGCTGGGATGCCGCAGATGGCGAGTTGGGATACTCCGTCGCCAAAGAGGCCGAAGAGGCCGCAGCCTTCCGCGAACAACAGCTGGTCGATGCGCTGATGAGTGCACCTGCCACGTCAGTTGCCGGCGTCGCGGGCAAGCTCGATGCCATCTTACGCGAGGGAGAAAGCTCCGCTGAATGTCCGGAGTTCCCCTGGCCCTTTCTCCGTTCGGCGCTTGTCGACCTCGTGCGCATCGCCCAAAAAGCTCAGCCAGATCGATTTGTGCCCGGCTCGGATCGCATTGCGTTGTTGTCAGGTAGGAGCGACCGTCAAGAATGAACTCACATTGTGGATAAGCGAGGAAGCGGGACCCCGCGGCGCGACGCCCGAAGGAAAGAAGGAACTTGTCGGATTTCAGGTGGGCGTTCGCGAGATCGCTCAGAGCTGGCGCGAACTGCTCGTCGATCTCAAGGCCCGTGGCCTTTCCATCGCATCCGTCCGCGTCCGTTTCCTCGAGATTGCCCTCGACTTGGACGCCCGCATGGGAATGGAAGCTCAGCAATCCCGGATAAAGACGGCGACTTCGGTCTTCGAAGTTTGTCGCGTTTCATGAGCGCATGTCGCACAAAAACAGGAAGGCCAGGGAAAGGCATCGAAAGCTGCGTTACAAGATGTTTTGCTTAGTGTCAGTGGAAAGATCGGGGGACACAGTGAATGCCCGCGCACGATGAAAACGACGCCGAGATCCTCCGCAGCCTTGCGGCCGGCGAGCGCAGCGCGTTCGAAAGCCTCTATCGCCAGCACAATGGTGCGATGGTGCGGGTGGCCTCGGCAATCTTGGACAATCACGCTTCCGCAGAAGAGGTGGCGCATGAGACTTGGATCGCAGTGCTGCACAACATTGGCGGATTTGAGGGGCGATCATCCCTTGGAGGTTGGATCTTCACGATTCTGTCAAACAAGGCCAAGACCCGTGCCATACGCGACAATCGCAGTGTGTCGCTTGACACCTCGGCGAACGACGACGAGTTCGCCGACGCCTTTGATGGGCGTGGTCGCTGGAAGCACATGCCGGATCTGTGGGACGAGTTGACGCCCGAACGTGTTGTCGCCGGACGCCAGATTCTGGACCATGTCGGCGATGCGATTGATGCCTTGCCACCCGCGCAACGCGCCGTATTGGTGCTGCGGGCGCAACAGAGATTGGATGCGCAAGAGGTTTGCAAGATACTCGAAATCACCGAGGGCAACATGCGAATTTTGCTGCACCGGGCGCGCCGGACACTGCGGCAGGCGATAGACGGGGCCGCGGGCTGATGTCCCGCCATTTGAATATCATAAAAACCATTTCAAAAATTCTTGTAACGAAACGCGGGCTGAATGGTCCTCTGTTCGTAAGGCATGACAATGGATGAAAACTATGCTGACCTGCCGCGATCTTGCCCAACAGGCTGACGCTTTTCTGGACGGAGAGTTGAACCTTGGACAAAGACTGCGGATTCGTCTGCATCTGTCGATGTGCAACGGCTGTGCCCGGTTCATGGGCCAGATGCGTCAGACGCGAAGCCTGATCACCGCTGAAGCACGCAATGCAGCGTCAGGCGAAGACAACACGGCGGTCGATACCGATATCGACAACATCCTTGATGCCTTTCACGATGGAAAACAGTCCGGCGGTTGAGATGGCCCCGCGACACCTGTGAAAGACCAAGAAAATGACAAACCTCAAGAACGGCTTTCTGGCCGGTTTCATTGCTACAGCCGTGTTGTCAGTGATGATGGTGGCCAAGGGCATAATGGGCGTGATGCCCGAGCTTGATGTCGCGGCGATGCTCAGCATGATGATGGGCGCCCCGGTTATCGTAGGCTGGCTCGCCCATTTCATGATCGGCACTCTGGCCTGGGGTGGTGGTTTTGCCATCCTCTATGAGGTGGTCCCTGGCGGCAGCGCCGTCGTCAAGGGCATTGTCTTCGGCGTGGCCGCTTGGCTGGCCATGATGATCATGGTCATGCCGATCGCCGGAGCTGGAGTCTTCGGCATGAACTTCGGCATCTTGGCGCCGATGATGACACTGGTCCTGCACATCGTCTTTGGCGCGGTGCTGGGGGGCGTTTATGGCGCGCGCGTACCAGCAGCGGTCGCGCACTAACTCCCCTTCCCTTTCCCGCGACCGGACAAGGTCGCGGGCCTCCCCTTGAATTTGCGGCGCAGACTTTGCGCGCCCTAGCCGTGCGCGCAAAGGCAGCATCCCTGCCGCCAACCAGAAAGTCTGGCCATGACCCCCGACGAAATTTTGGCGCTCAACGCCATGCCCCCTGCCAATCCAAGCTACCCGAAAGGGCCTTACCAGTTCGTCGACCGCGAGTATCTTGTGATCACCTATCTGAGCAACCCCGACGCGATCCGCGCCATAGTGCCGGGACCGCTGATCCCGGACGGCAGTGGCCAGGTGCATTACGAATGGATCAACATGCCCGACAGCACCGGGTTCGGGGCTTACCAGGAATCTGGTCTGGTCATTCCCTGCCTGCTGAATAATGAGCCGGTCAACTATACCGCGATGATGTTCCTCAACGACGAGCCGCCGATTTCGGCTGGGCGAGAGATTTGGGGCTTTCCCAAGCGCTGGGGCGAGCCAAAACTGGACGTGCGCACCGACACACTGACCGGCACGCTGCACTACGCCGGCGAGCGGGTGGCGATGGGCACCATGACCTACAAGTACCAAGACCGGATGGCTCCCGATCCGGCCCAGCGGGGGGCGCATCTGCGCAAGACCTCGGTCAACCTCAAGATTATTCCCTGCGTGACCGGTCATCAGCGGGTGGCCGAACTGGTCGCCTACAACCTGACCGATATCACCATGCATTTTCACTATTCGGGTCCGGCGCGGTTGCATCTGATCCCGCATATCAACGCACCCGTCGCTGATCTTCCGGTCCTGAGCGTGGTCGAGGGGCGCCATTTCAAGGCCGACCTGACATTGCCCTATGGCCGGATCGTTCACGACTACCTTGCCTGATTTCCTGAAAGGATTTCCTATGACCAATCCTAAGACCGCCGTCATCACCGGATCGTCCAGCGGCATCGGCCACGGCATCGCCGAAGGGCTTGCCGCTGCTGGCTACAACATCGTGTTGAACGGCATCGAGCCTGCCGAACAGATCGAACCTGCACGCAAGTCACTGGAGCAAGTGCATGGCATCAAGACGATCTATTCGCCCGCCAACATGATGAAACCAGAAGGCGCGCGCAGCCTGATCGCCGAAGCCGAGGGTGCCTTTGGCCAAGTCGATGTGCTGGTCAATAATGCCGGTATTCAGTTCGTCTCGCCCATCGAGGATTTCCCCGATGAGAAATGGGAAGCGATCTTGTCCCTGAACCTTTCGGCGGCTTTCTATGCCACCAAGGCCGTCGTGGCAGGCATGAAAGCGCGCAAATGGGGGCGGATCATCAACATCGCCTCGGCGCATGGTTTAGTCGCCTCGCCGTTCAAATCAGCGTATGTCGCGGCCAAACATGGGATCGTCGGGTTGACCAAGACTGTCGCGTTGGAGGCGGCGGAACATGGCGTGACAGTGAACGCGATCTGCCCGGGCTATGTCTGGACGCCGCTGGTTGAGAAACAGATCCCCGGTACCGCAAAAGCGCGCGGCATGACCGAGGAAGAAGTAATCCACGACGTCTTGCTGTCAGCGCAGCCGACCAAGAAATTCGCCACTGTCGAGGAATTGGCCGCACTTGCCGTGTTCTTGTGCAGCGATGGGGCCGCGTCGGTAACCGGAACCGCGTTGCCCGTCGACGGCGGATGGACGGCGCATTGATGGAAAAGACCATGAAAGTCGCGAGCAACGGCGCGAAGCCGCGCAAGCCCGCCTATAATCGCAAACGTATCAACCTCGCCTTACAGGGCGGCGGCGCCCACGGTGCCTTCACCTGGGGCGTTCTGGATCGCATTCTTGAGGATGGGCGACTGGAGATCGACGCAATTTCCGGCACCTCCGCTGGTGCGATGAACGCTGTAGCGCTGGCCGACGGCTATACCGCCAGTGGCGCTGATGGCGCACGCGAAAAGCTGGAAGGTTTCTGGCGCACCATGTCCGACGCCGCAAAGAACAGCCCAATCAAGCGCGCGCCGATCGACGTGATGATGGGGAATTGGAGCCTTGACCGGTCCTGGGGCTATCACGCGTTGGATGCGATGTCGCGGATGTTCTCGCCCTATCAGACCAATCCGCTGAACATGAACCCGTTGCGCGACGTGCTGGAGGAATGCGTCGACTTCTCCTGCGTTCGAAGTTGCAACAGCATCAAGCTCTACATTTCCGCCACCAACGTCGAGAGCGGCAAGGTCAAGGTCTTCGACAGCCGCTATCTGACTTCCGATATGGTGATGGCCTCTGCCTGTCTTCCGAACGTCTATCAGGCGGTAGTGATTGACGGCGTGCCCTATTGGGATGGTGGATACATGGGCAACCCGGCGCTTTTCCCGTTTCACGCCGGAAGCGATTGCGCCGATATCTTGGTCATTCAGATCAACCCAGTCGAGCGCAAGGGCATCCCCCGCACCCCGCAGGAAATCCAGAACCGCCTCAACGAGATCGCCTTCAATTCCAGCCTGCTGAAGGAGCTTCGCGCCATCGATTTCGTCGCTCGGCTGATCGACGAGGGCAAGCTGGACGAAAACCGCTATCGACGCGAGCGCATTCACAACATTGAGAACCAGGACGCGCTTATCCCGCTAGGGGCGTCCTCCAAGATGAACGCGGAATGGGCGTTCCTGACCCACCTGCGCGATCTGGGGCGTGAGACCGCGACGCGATGGCTTGAGGCGCATTTCGATGATGTCGGAGAACGCTCGACGGTCGATTTGCGCGCGATGTTCCTGGACATCGGCTCACAGCATCAAGGGTGAGCAGATAACGGGTGCAGATGAGTTCGGCTTTCCCATTGCCAGCGGCTTTCCGGCGATAGAGGCGCCCGGCATGACCGAGGTTGATATGCTGATGGTTTAGTCCCACGGGATCACATTGCCGCAAATGATGGAGAACGCAGGACGGGAGCTGGCGGGCAACACGACACCTACTGATCCGCGCTCATAGCGCATCCGGCAGAGTCGCGAGGGGCGGGCCATGTAACGAGCTCGGGCTCTCAGCCCACGGTCTATCGACGGCCTGCCCGCACCTTCGTGCTTCCGGCGCCCTACGTCCAGGATGGGCTCACCATATCGCCGTTCGAAGAAGAACAGCGGGACGAAAGAGGTGCCGTAGATCACATACCGGATAACGGGAAAGTCGAACGCTCGCACCTTTCCGACGAGCAGGAGTTCCACCAACTCCTCAGCTACAACGGCGACGTCGACCTGGAGGCAAAACTCGTCGAATGGGAGCGGTTTTACAACTTCGGAAGACCCCACGGCGCCTCCAACGGACAGAAGCCTTACGAGGCGCTCCGAGAGAAGCTATAATCAATCCTGAGAATGTCCCCCGAGTACCAGCAGCTTACAACGCGGAGCCGCGGTGCGCCCCCCCCCCCCTCCCCATCTGACTTGGCAGAACCTCCCGTTTCCCACAGATACGAAGAGCGCCTCGAACGCCGCCTCGTCCCGCGCCCGCAGCCACTCGACGAGCTGCCCGTCGTCGCGCGCCGCGCGGGTCCCGCCCGCATCGTCGGCGTCGGCGGAACCCCGCCGCATCAGTCCGCCGTCGGTAGCGCCGCGCAGTGCGCGCCGCTGGCCGCCTGCCCCGAGCCGAGCGCGAGGAGCGGCGGGGCCTGGAACGGGTTCGGGGACGCGCTCGCGGCGAGATCGAACGCGATGAGCGCCGCCACCAGCGCGGCAGTCACTGCCATAGTCACGCGCCGGGTCATCGCCGCTCCTCGAGCCCGAGCGCCGGGCGCAGCCGGATGCCGACCCAGGCGCCGGCGAAGGCCATGACGAACCAGGCCCAGCCGTGCAGGCTGCCGGTCGAGACGCCGCTGAAGAAGGCCCCGACATTGCAGCCGAAGGCGAGCCGCGACGAATAGCCGAGCAAGAGCCCGGCGACCACCGTCGCCGCCCAGGCGCGGAGCGGCAGGTCGGGGACGGGCTGCGTGAAGCCGTGCCGCCACGCGGCGACAAGGAACGCGCCGCCGACGATGCCGAGGTTCGTGAGCGAGGTGACGTCGGTCAGGATGCTCTGGCCCAGCCGCTCGACATTAGTCGGCGCGCTCCAGAACGGGGACGCCGAGAGGTCGGCGCCGAGCGCACCCGCCCCCTTGGCCGCCCAGAGGCCGAGGCCGTAGACCACGCCCCAGGGCTGCCCCGCGACCACGAGGTTCGCCAGCGCGAACGCAGCGAGCAGCCCCGCCGCCAGCCACAGCCGGCGCGGAATGCGTCGCGTGCCGGGTGCCGCGAGCCAGAGCGCCGCCGTCGCGATCGCGGCCAGACCCGCGAGCGTCACCGCCACCCCGTCGTAGCCGTCGAAGACGACGACGGGCGCGGTGCCGAGATCGGTCCACCAGGTCAGGTGATACGCCCCCGCGAAGCTGCCGATGGCGAAGAACGGCAGCGCCAGCACGCCCACCAGGTTGCCGCTGCCGGCGTTGACCAGCGTCCCCGAGCCGCAGCCCAGCACCACCTGCATCGCCGCCCCGAAGACGAAGGCCCCGCCCAGCATGGCGAAGCCGACCGGCGCGTGCGCCCCGATCAGCTCGGTTCCGTTCTGGGTAATGAGCGGAATCGCGACGACCGCGACGATGGCGATGGCGACAAGCTGCGCCAGCAGGCCCGCAGGCTCGCGCCGCACGATCATCGCCCGCCACGGGCCGGCGAAACCGAAGCGCAGCCCCTCGAGCGTGATGCCGAAGCCGAGGCCGATAAGCAGCAGCAGACCGTACCGCGCCCCAGCCGTCGCCGCCACGGCGAGTGCCGCGGCGAGCGCCAGCAGGATCAGGGCGGAGCGTTCGATCCCCCGGCCGAGACCGGGACGCACCGTCGTGACATCGGTCATGTTCGCCTCAGAAGACGTTGGTGATCTGCTGCCAGATCCGGCGCAGCGGTCCCGGCACGTTCGCCATCTCGTAGCCCGCGTTCGACCAGCCGACCATCGACTCGGGGTAGAGCTTGACGTTGTCGAGCCCGGCGAGCTCGCTCAGCGCGAACCAGTTCGTCGCCGCCCAATGCCCCGTGTTGCAGAACGAGATGATCTGCGCGTCGTCGGTGTATCCCGCCTCCGCCGCGAGTTCGCGCGCCGCCTCGGCGTCGATGATCGCAGGGCCGTCGCCGAACCAGCTCGAATGAACAAAATACTCTGATTGCGGCAATGTGCCCGGCTGCGCCGCTGCGGGATGCATCGCGTCACCGCGCCAGAACTCCTCTGGCCGCGCATCGACCAGCGTACCCGCCTCCTCGCCCGAGACGACGGCCTGCACGTCCTCTTCGGTCGCGAGCCACTCATCGGAGAAGCTCACCTCGATCTCGCTCGGCTCGGGAGTGATCGAGGTCTGGTCGACCGTCAACCTCGCCTCGGTCCAGGCGTTGATGCCGCCGTTCAGAATCGCCAGGTCACTGACGCCGCTCGATTTCAGTGTCCAATAGACGCGGGCGGCGGCGCCGAAATCACTGACATCGGCGCCCTGGTAGACGATCACGGTCGGCCGGTCCAGCGTCACGCCCAGTGATTGCAGGGTCTCGGTCAACTCAGCGGCGCTCGGCAGCTGGCCGGGATTCTCCTCGGGGCCGCGGAACAGCGCGTAGGGCGCGCTCACCGCACCCTCGATGTGGCCGGTCGCGTAGGATGCCGCACCCTCGGCCGCGCGGATGTCGAGGACGAGTGGGTCGCCCACCTCGAGAACCTCGACCAGATCGGCCGGAGCGAGCAAGGGCGGCAGATCGGTCTGGGCCGCAGCGAGCCCCGTCGGGCCCACCAGAACGGCCGCGAGTGCAACGGTTCGCATGTTCATGAAGATCTCCTCTTTCCGAACTCGTGGTGTCATCTCGCACTTCTGCTCAAGCTTCAAGCGGTCCGCGGGCGCGGCGCATCGATGGGGCGGGACCGGGTGTTCTCATTGACGGCCCAAGGGCGATTGCCATCCTCGATCGATCGGCCGGACCGGAACGTCGTTCTCTTTTCCGCCCCACCCGCAGAAACGACGCCGTCTGGCAGGTGCAGGGATCACGTTTGCGCTACCCACCGCCCCCGAGCATCCATGTCCCTTTGGGTAAAAGGCGTGAAACACAAAGGCAAATGGCAGGTCGTAGGGCACGTCGCGGCCGCGCGCGTCCCGCACCAGCACGTCGCCGACCTCGCGACCGCCGGCAATGGTGCCGCTGTCGAGCGCCGAGACCTGCCCCGATCGCCATTCCAGCGTCACGCCCGCCTCCTCGATCCGCCGCTCCTCGCGCTGCACGGCAGCGCGACGCGGGCCGGCGGCGGGATGCCGTGCAGCGGGTCCTCGCCGGAATAGAGGAACGGGCGCCGCGAGCTGTCATAGCCGATAGACGGGTTGCGGCCGTAGGCGCGCCGCCAGTCCGGCTCGTCCATCACGAAGCCGTCGGGATGCGCCTCGCGGAACGCCTGCCAACTCTCCATCCGGGCGGGCAGCGCGGTGAGCGTGCGCCCGGTGTAGCGCCCGACGATCCCCTCGCCGATGGCCTGTTGCCACCAGCTCTCGGTCGGCCGGTCGTACATGACCATGTCTGAGAAGCGCAGCTTGCCCTCCACGCCGAACGTGTGCCGCACCCCGTCTATCCGCGCGTCGAACGCCATGCCGCTGTTGCAGAGCGGGCTGTAAGTCACCGCATTCGGCACCGCCGCCACCACGTCGTTCACGATCTCGTGCCACATCAGGTAGCGGATCGGGTAGGCCCGCGCCGGCGCGCTGCCGGGGGCATAGCTCATCATCGACTCGCGCGGGTCGAGACGCGTCTCGTCGCGGGCCAGCCGGAACCGCGGCGCCTCGATCACCGGAATCCCGTCCTTCGGCGGGCCGCCGGAGACGATCTCGGCGAAGTCGACCGCGCTGCGGGAGAAGTCGGTGTTCGGCCATTCGCGCCGCCCCGCCTCAGGCTGCGCCAGCGCCGCCGTCGCCGTAAGGACGAGCGCGAGGGCGGCGAGAAGTCGCGTCATGCTGCGACCTCCTTGCGAGTACGGGCCGCGGGCCGCTTGGGGGCGTCCCGCGGCTCGGGCGTCAGTTGGAGACGCGATACGCCTCGGGGAGGTACGTCATGCTGTCGGTCTCGGCACCGATTCCCATATGGCAGGCCGCGCAGAACTGCATCGCCTCGCCATTCTGGCCGCCGGTACGGCCCATCAGCGAGCCGTCGGGCATCACCGCGGTGTAGATCCAGTCGCCGGTTCCGGGAGACGCGCCGGCCTCGGCCTTCTCCATCAGGAAGAGCGGGCCGAGCACGGCGTGGCCATCGGGCGAGACGGTGAAGCTCGGCTTGCCGAGTATGCCGCCCGCGGGCATCGCGCCGCCGGCCTCGAATTGCCGATAGGTTGGCGCCGCGTCCTCGTCGGCGAGATTCACCACATAGCGACCGCCATGGGTGGCCGAGCTGTAGGGTCCGGTGCTCACCGTCTCCCAGGATAGGAAGGCGCGCGCCTCGGGCAGGTCCGACTTCAGCCAGGACGGGCCCTCGATGCTCTCGCCCGCCTCGAGCGCCGCCGCCTGCTCCTCCATCTTGTCGAGGAGGCAGTCGTAGAGCTGCGCCGCCTCCTCGTCGCTGACCTCCTTGACGGCGCCGGCCGCACAGGGGTTGGCCGCGCAAGGATTCGCGGCGGCGCACGGGTTGGCTGCGGCAGCGCACGGGTTCGCCGTCGGCAGCACACAGTCCGTCTTGGCTCCGGCTTCCTGAGCCGCGCACGGATTGGCTGCGCAGGGGTTGGCCGCTTTGGGTTTGGCCGCCGCGCACGGGTTGGCCGCCGCGCACGGGTTGGCCGCGCACGGATTGGCGGCCTGGCCCTGGGCCGCCGCCGGGGTGGTTGCTACCGCACCCACGGATGCCGAAAGCGCGAAGGCGCCCATCATCAGCGCCATTGGCATTGCGGTGGAAAGGCGCAGCGCGCTGCGGGTCCGCCTCGGTACCTGCGTCAGGATGTTCATTCGGTCCTCCCAGTTGTGGATTGTTGTGTCTGTCGTTGCCGCGGGCCTGCCATTGACGCAGTCCGTCGTTTGCCTCTTCGCTGGCCGCTCCCCGGCTGTTACAAAAAAATTTCCTTTCGCGTTGATCCGGCATCGGGGCAGTATCGGGGAGATGCACCGAGCGAAGAAAGCCTACAGCCGATGCCGACGGAGCTACGCCCGAACGACGAGACGATCGCCGACGATGAGTGGCTGGTCGACCTTTACCGCCGCCGCGGCCGTGCCGGCAGGCTTCTCAAAGAGATGGCGGCTATCGCTGAAACCTTTTTGGGGTCCCGCGCGAACAGTCCTTCCGAAGAAGTCATGAATGGGATGTCGATGGAACGTGCATTGCTGGGATTGTCGGAGATCGAGCGCCGCGCCTTCACGCTGGTCCGCCTTCGCGGCATGTCGCTCGACGAGGCGGCGGGGTCGAGCGGTTCCACCGTCGCCGCCATCAAGGTCGCGGTCCACCGCGCCGCACGCAAGCTACAGGCGCTGGTCGGGAAGGGTCGTCTCTGATGCAGACCGACGCGCTCATCGACCGCCTCGCCCGCGATGCCGGGCCGGTGCGCCCGCTCCCACCCGCTTGGCGGCGTTGCCTCGGATGGCTCGCGATGGCAGTGGGATTCGCCGCGGTCATCGTGCTCCTGATGTCGCCGCGCCCGGACCTTGCCGAGCAGCTCCGCGAGACCCGCTTCTGGGTCGAGCAGCTCGCGGCGCTCGCCACAGCCATCCTCGCGGCTCATGCGGCGCTTGCCCTCAGCGTCCCCGGCACCAGCAGGCGGGTGGCCCTCTCGCCGCTCCTCCCCGCGGCACTTTGGCTCGGCTCGCAAGGGGTGGGATGTCTCTCGGCCCTTACCGGTCGCTCCGGCGTCAGCATCACCGGTGAGCCTGAATGCCTCGTCTTCATCGCCCTGACGGGATCGCTGCCGGCCGTCGCGCTGGTGGCGATGCTGCGGCGTGGCTTCCCCGTGCGACCCCGTCTCAACCTGGCGCTCGCCGTGCTCGCCGCGGCGGCGCTCGGCAATCTTGGCCTGCGCCTCTTTCACCCGCAGGACGCGGCGCTGATGGTGCTGATCTGGCAGAGCGGCTCGGTGGCGCTATTGTCCTTTGCCGGCTGGCTTCTCGGCCGGACCGTGCTGGACCGGCCCGTGGCTACATGACCGACCGCGCTGTCCTGATCCTGAAGAGCCCACCATCACTCGACGACCTCGATACCGCGGAACTGCGCCGGATGTGCGAGGCGGCGGACGAGATCGACGAATGCCTCCGCGTCCTGCGCAAGGCGCGCCTCAACGTCGTCGGCGAGGTGCTGAAGGGCCAGAGCCCGTTCGTGCAGATGACGCATTACCCGCAGGGCGACGTCTACGATGCCGAGACCCACTCGCAATATTACTATCACGCCCACCGCGAGGCGGAGCACGGCCATTTCCACTGTTTCCTGCGCGCCGGCGGCATGCCCGACGGCGCGACCCCCGCCGCCGACCCGGAGACGCAGGGCTGGCCCGAGGGCGACAACGCCATCGCCCATCTCGTGGCGATCTCGATGGACCGCTTCGGCACGCCGATCCGGCTCTTCACCACCAACCGCTGGGTCACCGCCGAGACGTGGTATCCGGCGGCCGACGTCACCCGCATGATCGACAGCTTCGCGGTCGACCACGCCCATCCGAGCTGGCCCACGAACCGCTGGCTGACCGCGATGGTGCGCCTCTTCCGCCCCGAGATCGCCGCGCTGATCGAGGCTCGCGACCGCGTCTTCGCCGACCACGCCGAACGCCACCCCGACCGCGACCCCTGGGAGGATCGCGCGCTTGAGACGTTAAGCGAGATCCCGATCGACGTCGCCGCGCAGAGGGAGCGGGTTCTCGCCGCGCTTGCCGAGCGATAGCCGGCCCCGGCCCACTCAGCTGGCGCGCGGCCCTGCCTTCTCGGTCGGTCACGCCATGCCCGGCACGCCGCTTTCGCTCGGGGCATTTCACCGCCTCGCACCGTGGACCGTGGACGCGGGCGGGGTGCCGCAGGCCGGGCCGCTCCTCGCGATCATGCTGCAGATTGTCGTCGTGGCGGAGCTCCTGCTGCCCGTCCTGCTTGTCGCCGGGCTCTTCACGCGTGGCGCTGCGGGCGGTCTTGCAGGCATCGTCGCGGCGACCGCGCTCGTTGACCTGCTGGCGCACGGTGTGCCGCGCGACGCGGCGGGAATGATCTTCGATTCGAACCCGTTCGGCGGGATCGTCGACGCCACAATCCTGTGGGCAGGGCTTCTGGTCGTGCCGCTGGCACTCGGGCCCGGGCCCCTCTCGCTCGACGCGCTCCGCTGGCGGCTGCGCCGGCGCGGGCGGAACCCGACGACACGGCTTCGTGAGCCAGAGTAACGCAGCGCCCGTCCCGACCGAACAGAGACTTCGAACGCACAGTCGAAAGGCGCCACCGAGCCCAATGACGCAACATCACCAACACACGGACGTCCTCGCCCGCAGCGGGAACCTTCCGCTTGCTGCGATCCTGCTCGCCGGGCTCGCCGGGCAGGCGATCTTCGAGATCACGGCCCTTGTGCTGATACCCGCGCTGCTCGGCATGCCGCTGATGCCCGCCGCACTCGTCACCGCGCTCAGCCAGTCGCTTCTCGGGTTCGACGTGGCCATGGGCGCGGCCTGGGCCGTGCATCTCGTCGCCGACATCGTTGCCTTCCCGCTCGGTTACCTGGCGCTGCGGCGCGCCATCGGTCTTTCGTGGTCGGCGGCGGGGACGCTCTGGGGCATCGTCCTGTGGCTTCTCGCGCAGGCAGTGCTCGCGCCACTCGCCGGGCGGCCGTTCATGCTGGGCTTCGTGCCCTACACCTGGGTGTCCCTGGGCGCCCACCTTGCCTACACCCTCGTCGTAGCCTTCGCCAACGCAAGGCTGACCCGGCGTTGACGCCTTTCCACCCTCAACGAAGAAGGAACACCATGACCACGAGCTACACGATCGACGTGATGCCCCAGACTCTGGACACCGCCGACGGCGGCGCCAAGGCGGTGCTCGAGCGCGCGCAGAAGAGCCTCGGCTTCATCCCGAACATGTATGGCGGGATGGCCGCAGTGCCGGCCGTGCTCGACACCTATCTCGACGGCTACAAGCGCTTCCGCGAGGAGACCGGGTTCTCGCCGGCCGAGCAGGAGGTCGTGTTCCTCGCCATCTCGAAGTTCAACGGCTGCGGCTACTGCATGGCGGCGCATTCCATGATTGCCGACAAGATGTCGGGCGTTCCCGCGGACTCGCTTGCCGCGCTGCGCGAGGGCCGCGCACTGCCCGATGCGAAGCTCGAGGCGCTGCGCGCCTTCACCGAGCGCATGGTCGAAAGCCGCGGCAACCCGACCGAGGCGGACGTCGCGACATTCCGCGAGGCGGGCTACGAGGAGCGGCACATTCCCGGCATCATCCTCGCCATCGCGGTGAAGACGCTCAGCAACTACAGCAACCACATCTTCAAGCCCGAGGTCGACGAGATGTTTGCCGGCTACAAGGTCTGACGGCGACGGGGGGCTGCGCGGAGCGGCCCCTCCCGGCTCAGGCCCGGTGCTCCGGGTTCTCGTAGCCGAAGCGGCAGCCGGCCGCCCAGGCGCGGCGATCGTTGCCGTGGTTCGGCAGGCCCTCCCGCCGCCTTCAGCATCCGCGCCATGTGTAGCAGGTTCCACGTCATGATCGTGATGTTGCGCCGGGTGAAGTCGTTGTCGAGCCCGGCGCCGTGGTCGCCGTAGGACGGCGCCGGCCCTGCCTCGCCGATCCAGCCGCAATCGGCCCGCGGCGGGATCGTGTAGCCGAGATGCCCCAGCGCATAGAGGATCGACATCGCGCAATGCTTTATGCCGTCCTCGTTGCCGGTGACGACGTCGTCGCCGACCTTGCCGTAGACGCTCGACTGCCCCTTGTATTCAGCTCCGCCGACATCGCGTAGAGCCGCTCGATCATCAGCCCGCAGACCGAACTCTCCTCGCCCAGCCAGATCGGCGTGCCGAGGATCGGTATGTCTCCGGCGGCCACCTTCGTCCCGATGCCGTGCCATGCGTCCTCAGGCCAGCCGCGCTTGGTCGTGTCGGGCTGCAGGCCGAAGGCAACGGGCATGCCCGCGGGCCGGATCGTCTCGACTGACACTCCCGCGCGCCGCATGATCTCGGCGTGCACCGACAGGAGCAGGTCGGTGTGGCTCGCCTCGCCCGCACGCTTCAGCGTGCAATTGAGGATCACCGCGGAGAGCCCGGAGAAATCCGTCTCGTTGCCGGCGCAGAGCGCCTCCTGCCGTTCGTTGAGCACCATGTGCTTTCCCCCTACGTGGCTGGAGATGCCCGACGCGCGCCGACATCTTCCGGCCCGCGTATGTCCTGAAATGCGTTCGCGTGGCCGCGTCCTACTCGGCCGTCGCCCGCTCGGCGATCGCGGCGAACCGCTGGTCGAGCTCGCCCGCGATCTCGGCCAGCGCCTCGCCGCCCTCGTCTTCATACGGCGCGAAGACGTGGCTCGGCTCCTTCCAGCTCAGCGTCGCGGTACCGTCCTCGTTCTCGGTGACGTAGAATCGTACCGGCGCCTCGATCATCGCCGCGGTGCTGAGTTCGAGGATGCGCACGGCGAAGTCGTTGTTGAAGACGCCGACCACCCGGTTCCCGGGAATTTCAACGCCGCGCTCCCGCGCCGCCGCCGTCGGCCCCGCCTGGGTGACGACGCCCATGCCCTCCTCCGGGGCCGCCGCGAGGAGCCGCTCCAGAAGCTCGGCATGTGAAAGCTCGGTCTCGATCACCTGCCAGCCGTCGCGTGGCGCGATCTGCGCCGTCGCCGTCGCGAGTCCGAATGCCATCATTCCCGCCGCTGCAATCATCCGCATCGTCCTGTCTCCCTTTTTTTCCGTCTTTCTGAAGTATAGCGCGGCAGGTCAGTCGCGCCCGCCCGGCACCCACTTGCGCACACGGCCCGCCACCTTCGACGCCATCAGCGCCGACCATTCGAGCGGACACGCCTTGGCGATCTCGAGAATCGCCTTGAGATACTCCGCATGGCTGAAGAGGAGCGGCGTTTGCCGAGGAACGCCTCGGCACGGTCGGGCTCGCCCGCCACGAGCCAGAAGGTGCAGGGCAGGAACGCACCCTCGGCATCGCCGAGCGGCGACGAGATCTGCTCAGGGTCGAACCGGAACACCAGCCCGCCCCGCGTCAGCCGCGCCTCGATCCGGGCGACGGTGGCGGCGAAGCGCGGATCGTTGGGCGGCAGGAAGCCGAGCCTCCCCAACAGCAGCGCCGAGGCGTCGAGCCCATCGGCATCGTAGTGCTGACGGAACGCCTGCATCCGCTCGTGCAGCGACGTCGTCGGCGCGGCGACCAGCGCCCTGGTCGGCGCATAGTTCAGCAGGTGGAACGTCATGGCCGATCGCCGGACGTTCGCAGCACCGATTGCTGCGAAGAACGAAGCCGGATCTTTCGGTTCCGGACCAGGGCGTAGGCAAGGCCTTTCCAACCCTCGGTAGAGCCGACCAGACGCCGCGCACGATCCGCGTTCGTGCCGCGCAGCGCCTCGCGGCCGCCGCGCTCGTAGAGCGCTAGAAGCTGGGCGCTCGAGATCAGAGACAGGTGGGTGAAAGCCTGCGGGNCGCACGATCCGCGTTCGTGCCGCGCAGCGCCTCGCGGCCGCCGCGCTCGTAGAGCGCTAGAAGCTGGGCGCTCGAGATCAGAGACAGGTGGGTGAAAGCCTGCGGGAAGTTGCCGAGGAACGCGCCGCTCTCCGGGTCAATTTCCTCTGCATAAAGGCCAACATCATTGGCGTGGCCGAGCAGCCTTTCGAAAAGGGCGCGCGCCTCGTCGCCGCGGCCCACTATGAGCAGCGCCTCGACGAACCAGAAGCTTGTGATCATGAAGGCTCCCTCGCCGCCCGACAGGCCGTCGTCGCCGCGATACCGGTAGACGAAGTCGCCCTCCTTCAGGTCGGCCTCGATTTTGCGGACGGTCTCCTCGATGAGCGCGTCGTCAAGCGGCATCCCGAGAAGCGGCACTTGCAGCAGCGACGCATCCGTGCCTTCCGCGCCGAACGATTGCGCGAGGTATCGGGGATTGCCCGCACAGCCCTCGTCCTGGACCGCGCGCAGGATCGCATCGCGGTTTTCGCGCCAGACGGGGCGATCGCCGAACAGCCGCGCTGCCCGGTCGAGCGTCACCCACGCCATGATCTTTCCCTGCGTGAAATGCCGGGACCCTCCGCGCATCTCCCAGAGCCCCTGGTCCGGTTCCTGCCATATCCGGCACACATGGTCGGCGACGCTGATGAAAAGCGCCGCCTCGTCGGCGCCGATGCGCTCACCGAGGCAAACGCGCAACTCCGCCCAGTCGAGCACCTCGCCGAAGACGTCGAGCTGGCGTTGTGCGGCGGCGCCGTTGCCGACTCTTACGGGCCCGCTCCGATGATAACCCGAGAGGTGGTCGAGCGTCCGCTCAAGCAGGAACGGCGAGCCGTCGATGCCGTACATGATCCGCATCACCGAGCCCTCGCGCAGGCATTGGCGGGTCAGAAACTCCGTGAAGCGCCGACCTTCGCCGCTGTAGCCGAGCACCGACAGTGCAAAGAGCGCGTAGGTCGCGTCGCGCATCCAGCAGAACCGATAGTCCCAGTTGCGCCCGCCACCGATTTCCTCGGGAAGCGAGGTGGTGGGCGCCGCGACAAGCGCGCCGGTCGGGGCGTAAGTCAAAAGCTTGAGCGCGAGTGCGCTTCGCCCGACAGCATCCTCGTACGGCCCCCGGTAGCGCGAGTATTCTGTCCATTCGGTCCAGTAGGACTTGGTCGTTTCGAAGAGCGCGTCGGTCTGGTCCCGCGGGTCACTCAGCGCCTCCATCCCAGTCAGGACCAAGCTCTGCCGATCTCCTTCGCGGAGGTCGAACTCGGTGACTGCAGCTCCCAACTCAAGCCGGAGTTTCCCGTTGCACCACAGCTTCATGCCGCCGTCGCAGCAGACACCGTCCGTCTCGATCCTGATGTCCGGCGGCTTGACCGAAAAACCTGCGGCGCGCGGTGCGAAGCGCGACGTGACGCGGACAGTTCCGGCCACGCACTCAAGGCGGCGCACGAGCCAGCCGGGTGCATTGAGCGTGACGTAATCGTGGACACCGGCGCTCCGTGATCTCCCAACCGGCATGAAATCGATCACATCGAGTGTCCCTGATTCCGACTCGAAGCGCGTGCGCAGGATGTTGGTCCGAGGAAGGTACTTTCGCGACGTGCGGGCGGTGCCCTCGACGCAAATCTCCCAAGCGCCGCCGCCGTTTTCGTCGAGGAGACGAAAGAACACCGGATCGGCGTCGAACCGCAGCAAGGTGCACCAGTCGATGCTGCCCTGCGCTGAGACAAGCGCCGCTCCGTGGCAGTCGCCGATCAGAGCATAGTCCCGGATCGGCGGCTGGAGGGGGGCGGAATACGGGACCGGCTCCATCGCTATTGTGCCTCGATCAGACCAGCGACCACCTCTACCAGCGTGACGCCCCGGACATCGGGCGCCTCCATCGCCGCGGGAAAGGCCGCCCCGTCTCGCGCGACATATCCGGCAATCAACCCGCTGCGTCGCGCGCCCTGGATATCCCAAGGATGGGCGGCGACCAGCGCCAGCCGGTGCGGCTCAACCCCGAGCCTCTCGGCGCAATGGCGATAGACCTCGCGATGCGGCTTCCAGTGGCCGATTTCGTCGATGGAGATCACCTGTCGGACGAGATGACGCAGGCCCGCCCGCTCCAGCAAGGCCGACGTCACCTTCGCGCTGCCGTTCGTCAGTGTCGCGACTTCGATCCCAGAATCTCGCAGCGCCGACATGGCCGGCGCCACGTCGTCGTGTGCGTCGAGTTCAGCGAAACCGTCGAGGACATGGTCGACCGCCTGAGGGTCGGCTCTGCCCAGTTCCTTCTCGAGCAGGACGGACAGGTTGGCTGAAGCGATTTCGCGGAACGGCTTGTACCCGCCCGTGATCTCCAGGGCGAACGCGTCGCGCAGAAATGACGCGAACCAGGTCTCCAGTTGATGACCGCCGAGCCCTGCCGTCAGCAGCCGAGGTCTGAGCGATTCCAGCGAGAACAGCGTCTCGACCACATCGAAGGCGACCGCCTTGGGGCGGTTCATCGCGTCTTTCCTTCCGATCCGGCCGCCAACCGCGGGCCGGCGATTTCCGCCGTCTGGCTCTCGCGCAGAAGAAGATTGATTTCCTCGGCGATAATTTCCGGATGGTCCTCGGGTGTGAAATGCTTGCCGCCTTCGATCCGCCGCAGCGGCGCCTTCAGATCCCGCGCGAAACGCTCGCCATATTCCAGCTTCTGAAACTGGTCCGCCTCGCCCCACACCACCCGAGCTGGCACGCCGAGGCGTGTCAAATCATCGGCGACTGCGAGCGTATCGCGGACGTCCAGCGCTTCTATCTGTCGGACAAACGCGCGTCCGCCGCCGTGCTGCGCATAGTGAGGCCAGTGTGCGGCGATCGCCTCGTCAGCCGCGCCACCGTCGTCGTGTCCCCGGCGGATGAAGGTAGATACAACCTGGTGAAAGACCAAGTTCGGAAGGCGTCGGACAACCGGTGCGGCCGCTCGCATCATCTTGACACTCGGGATCGGCCAGGAGTCGTAGCCGATCGCGTTGGTCAGAAGGAGCCCGGCGCACATCCAAGGATGTCGGGTCGCCGCGATCTGGGCGACGCCACCGCCCAGGTCGTGTCCGGCGAAGACCGCCTTCTCAATGCCGAGGTGACGGAGCCACTCGATCAGATAGTCGGCCTGCCGCGCGACCGAGATATCTCTGTTCCGTCCCTCGGGAATAGAGGTGCCGTACCCCACCATTTCCCAGGCCAGGCACTTCGCGCCTTCGATCCGCGGTATCACATGTCGCCAGAGCGCGGGAGAGGTTGGAATGCCGTGAAGAAGAACGAGCGGCATGCCGTCGCCATGCTCCTCCCAACGCATGGTGACGCCGTTCAGCGTTGTCGTTTTGCTCTGCATGAGCGCCTCCTGTTCTGTTTCTCAATCGGAGCCTTCGCTCTCGTAGGGCGGCATAGGGCAGACCGGCACCGGCAATTCGCACCGCCCGTGTATCCGAATGCGGCTGGCGCCTGCATCAACGTCTGGCATGCGCCGAGTGCACTGTTCGGCTTTCCAGCCTTCCGAAAACGGCCCCGAGAACGAGCCCGTAGATGACGTGCAGCACCAGCGTCGCGATCGGCGCCATGATCCCCAAGGCCATGCCGAAGAAACCAGCGCCAGCCATCGGCATCGCCACAATCATCATCAGGAGCCAGGCCGAGACAGAGAACGAGGCCCCCCTCGCCAGATAGCTTGATCCCGGCCACATTGGTGCTGTCGCAGCGAAGATCAGCCCCCACAGGATCGAACCGATAAAGAGGTGCATGATCCAGCCAATCACTGGGCTTGCCGGCAGGCCACCGTAGTTTGTCCCCATCTCCGTCAGCATCTGGATGACGTTCAGCTGCGGCATCAAGCCCATGGCGCTCTTCATCAGCATGATCGCCGAGAGCACGATCGTTGCGACGAACCCCGCAATCACTCCGTTCGCATATCTCATCTGGTTGCTCCCTTTTTCATGATGGCAGCTCACAGCCGACGATTGGTGGATCTGAAAACAATGGTGGCGAGCACCGCAACTCCGACCCCGAGCGTGGCGGCCGCCGCCGCTGTCCGCCATGCGGGCGGCAGCGGACGGTAGAGGTCTGCGAGCCACGCCATGACGCCCATTGGCGGAGCCGCCCGCCAGAGGTCGCTCTGGGCGCGCGGGCCGGCCCGCCGCGTCATCTCGCGCATGGTTCCGACGCCGCGAGCCATCGGCACGAGCCGGCGCGTGCTTTCCTCCTCGGGCGGTCGCTCGCCCTTGGCGACAGCTTCCAACGCCCGCGCGAGACCCCGCTGGTCCCCGGCCCATAGCGAGCGGAAGACGATGGTCCCGGACCAATCCCGTCAGATACGCAGCGTTCGGCTTCTCATCGAGCCGACGATGGACCGAACCGTCCGGACCATCGACCGCAACCGTCCAGGGGAGCTGATCGCGGCTTTTCAGCGCGCGGGCTGCCGCCCGCTTCTCCTCACCCACACCCGCCTGGTCATGATGCTCTCCTGGATGCGCTTCCCGCACATAGAGCGTGATGAATTCGATGATGCTGCCAAACTTCGCATGGAACTCCTTGAGGATCGGATCGGAGCTCGCCGTCATCGGGCAGGTGAACGAGCCGGTGACCAGGAGAATCGGGCGTCCTGCCAGATCGCTCGTCTTCAACTGTCCGCCGCCTGCAGTCGGCAGGTCGAACTCCGGCAGGCGTTCACCGGGCTTGGGTGCGCCTTCTCCGAACTGCATGTCCTCGGACAGAATCTCCGACGAGACGTGCTCATAGGCATATCGTTTGGTGGTCAAATGGGGCCTCTACGGTCTCAGGCGGCGGCGCCGCGGATCGGATAGTTCTTGTCCTGGATGAACTTGAGCCCGTTCAGGACACCCTGAAGATCAGGACGCGCGAAGGGCGCGTTCGAGATGTCGATGATCTGCAGAAGCCCGTCAGGGTTGGTGACGAAGAGCCCCGGCTCCGCGAAGGGCCGATCCGTCTCCTGCGCCGAGCGTGGTTCGGAAATGTAAAGCCCGAGCTGGCGCATCTGCTCCTGGGACAGTTCGCAGGCCACCGGAAACCGCCAGCCCTCCTCGGCGGCTTCTTCTTTGGCGCGCTCGCGCGGATCGCCGGAAATGGCGATGACGTCCGCACCGGCGTCCCGAAAGTCATCGAGCAGGCTGTTTAGTGCCGCGAGATACTTCCGGCACAGCGGGCAGTGCTGGCCGCGATAGACGACGGCCACCTGCCAGCGTCCCTTGCCGCCAAGCTGGATCTGTTCGCCGGTCGTTGTGACAAGGCTCATCGGGGGTGTCGGATGTCCGGGTTTGGTCATGTATTCGTTCAATGTGGGTCTCCTTCGGCTTTTGACGTCGAGGCGCCCGCAGGATGCGAGCCGTCGCTGGTGCGGAGCAGCGCGAGCAGGGGGCGGACGGCGCCCTCCATGGTTTCGCGGTCCGGGCGGGTTCGTGCGAGGACCCGAAGTCCGAACATGAGTGTGCTGAAGGACCGCGCAGCATCCGCAGGCGCGACGGACAGGTCCGCTTCGCCAGCCCGTTGCGCGGCCTCGAAGTTGCGCCGGAAAAACGCCTCCACCTCACCCAGGTAGCGGGCGACGATTGCGGCGATCTCCGGATCGTGCGGACCGAGTTCGATCGCGGTATTGATGACGAGGCACCCCATGCGATCCGGATCGCCGAGCGCCGCCTCGATCAGGCGCGCGACAAACGCCCGGATGCGGTCCGCGGGAGAGGAAAGGCGCTCGAGCTCTCGCAGGCACTCGCCGGTCCGGCTCTCGGAATAGTGTTCCAAGGCAGTTCGGAACAGCGCCCGTTTGCCCCCGAACGCGTTGTAGAGGCTCGTCATGCCAAGCCCGGTCGCGGCCTCCAGATCGCGGACCGAAGTGGCCTCGAAGCCCCGCGCCCAGAACTGTCGAACGACCAGGTCCATCGCGGCGGTTTCATCGAATGATCGCGGGCGCCCCACTGCGCTTCTCCTCGTTTTGCAGCACACGTCACAAAACGCCTTACAGGCACCGAGGTTCCTTCCGGCAGGCGGCGTTGTGCAGCGACTGCAACAAAACTGCGTCTCATGTGTTTCGTTCCCACGGCACGACCCGAGCCGATCGACGAGGAGAAGGACGTCACAATGAGATCACCGATATTCGGCAGCGCATCGAGCCTGGTGGTGAGCGCCGCGGTCGCGCAGGATTTCGGCGGGCGAGAAGACCGAGGCTGCGCCGGCCAACTCGCGCAGAAGCAGAATATGCAGGGCAATATATGATGCAGCATGAGCAGATGATGGGAGGTAATGGGGCTGATTGCCATTCTGGTGATCGCTTTCCTCGTCACCGGCATCATCTATTTCGTCCGCGGATCACGTCGGTGACGCACTCCCCGTTCCATAGAGGAAGAGCCATGATTTTGACCGACTCCATCATCGATTGAGGCAATGCGGAAACACAGCCGCGGCGGCGAGAAGAGCCCTCGATATATCTGACGAGGACATTTGGGCGCCCTCCTCGACCTGTAGCCGAATACCCTTTTGGAGCGCGAAGCGGTCGGACAGAAGTCCAGCGCGCAATATCCTGCAATTCAATGAAAAGAGGACCCAATGGACCTGAGCGAAAAGCAAGCCGGCCTGTGCGACGAAAACAAGACCGACTTTTCCGATCTGCGCGCCGTGTTCTTCAACTGCACGCTGAAGCATCCCGACCAGGCGTCCCACACCTCACTGTTGATGGGCAGCTCGGCCGAAATCATGCGCAAGAGCGGTGTCGCCGTGGAAGATATCCGCATGACGGCCCACAAGGTCGCCTTCGGCGTGCAACCCGACATGCGCGAGCATGGC
This sequence comes from Aurantimonas sp. E1-2-R+4, assembly GCF_036549515.1. Classification (NCBI taxonomy): domain Bacteria; kingdom Pseudomonadati; phylum Pseudomonadota; class Alphaproteobacteria; order Hyphomicrobiales; family Aurantimonadaceae; genus Aurantimonas; species Aurantimonas sp. E1-2-R+4. The sequence goes on from NZ_JAZHLK010000033.1 coordinate 42,215, forward strand.
TGGGACCACGACGACTGGCCCGACCTGTGGCGCAAGGTGGAGACGGCGGACATCCTCGTGATCGGCACGCCAATCTGGCTGGGCGAGCAATCCTCGGTCTGCCGGCTCCTGATCGAGCGTCTCTACGCCATGTCCGGGATGCTGAACGACCGCGGGCAGTCGATCTTCTACGGCAAGACCAGCGGCGTCGTGGTCACCGGCAACGAGGACGGGATCAAGCATGTGGCGATGAACGTGCTCTATTCCCTGTCGCATCTGGGCTATGTGATCCCGCCGCAGGCCGATTGCGGATGGATCGGCGAGGCAGGGCCCGGACCGAGCTATGGCGACGATGGCGCGGGGTTCGACAACGAGTTCACGCAGCGCAACACCACGATCATGACCTGGAACCTGCTGCACATGGCGCGGATGCTGAAGGATGCCGGGGGGTTACCTAGCCACGGCAACGACCGTAGGGCCTGGTCGGCCGGCTGCCGCTTCGACTTCGAGAACCCCGAGCACCGGAGCTGAGGCCGAAGGCGATCCTGCCTATGGCAGGGCGGGAAGTCCGCACACTCCCCAAGCAGTCCCCACTGGAAGTTCTGGCAACAAAAGGCGCAATGAAATCAATCGACAGTTGTTGGAGAAGGTTGGATGATAGACCCGTCCTCTCTGCCACTTGCCCCTTCACACATCCAAGTAGGGTGATTTCCTGATCGCCGCTGTAGACCGGCTGGTGACAGGACAAGGTGTGGCCGACTTTCCGGCGGCGGAAGGAAATTCCTCTTATCCTGATGCCGGTTCAGCCATCCGATTTAGTGCGGGCAGATCGAGAAGAATGAAGGAGGTCCAGGATGACCTGTCAGTCGATCGAGAACTACGCGATGATCGGCGACATGGGCACTGTGGCGCGGGTCGCACTCGACGGCTTGATCGACTGGTTGTGCATGCCGCACTTCGATTCGCCGAGCGTGTTCGCGCGCATCCTCGACGAGGACAAAGGCGGCCATTTCAGCATCGCCGCCGCCGATAACGGTGGGACCTGCAAGCAGCTCTATTGGCCCGCAATCCGCCCGGGTTTCTATCCTGTAGCGTATTTTACCACGATAACTTCATCCATCGATTGCGCAATGTCGATGAATGGCCTCGAGGTCCGGTCGAGCTGCCTTCGGTGGTTTCTGCCCATGTATCCCAGTCATTTGAGCCACCGACGGCCCGTTAGGCGCCCAGGAGCGTCCGCATTGGAGAGTGCATGAGCGCGATTTTGCCGATCACCTCTCTGCTTGCGAGCGTCAGCTTTCTGCTCATGGGACATGGGCTGATGGGAACGTTGTTGCCGCTGCGTGGCCTGGCGGAGGGGTTTTCCGCCTCGGAACTCGGGGTACTTGGCGCCTTCTATTTTTTCGGATTCGGCCTCGGCACAATACTTGGCCCCCATGCCATCGGTCGGGTCGGCCATATCCGCACCTTCGCCGCGATGGCCGCGGTCATATGCATTGCTGTCATGGCCCAATCGCTGCTGACCGTTCCGGTCTTCTGGTGGGTCACGCGGGCGGTTACCGGGCTTTGCCTCTCGACCCTCTACGTTGTGATCGAGAGTTGGCTGAACGCCAATTCGACTAACCGGAACCGTGGCCTGATCTTTTCGGTCTATACCGTCGTCAACCTGGGCGTGATGACAGTGGGGCAGCTGCTGACCGCTACCGCCGCGATCACGGACTTCGTACTCTTCGCGGTCGCGACGATGCTGTTCGCTGCCTCAATTCTACCGGTTTCGCTATCGCGCACTTCAGCGCCCGCTCCGGCGCACACGGTCCGGCTGCGCTTGCGTCATCTGTTCGGATTATCTCCTGTCGCCGTCACCGGCGCGCTAGCGGTCGGTTGGGCCAATGGTGCTTTCTGGACACTGGGGCCGGTCTTCGCGCAGCAAGAGACGGGGCAGGCCGGACTGGTTGCCATTTTTATGAGCGTTACCGTCTTTGCTGGGGCGGTCGGACAGCTTCCCTTCGGCTGGTTGTCCGATCGTATCGACCGCCGCATCGTCATCCTTCTGGCGGGGACGGGCGCGATGCTCGCTGCGATCGGACATGTCCTGGCCGCGCGTTACTGGCAGGTTGGCATCTTTCCCTGTGCCGCGGTATTCGGTTTCTTCGCCCTGCCGCTCTACGCCCTCTGCGCCGCCCATCTGAACGACCAGGTGGAGGAGGATGGTTATGTGGAAGCCGCAAGCGGTCTCTTGCTGCTTTACGCGCTGGGCGCGGTGATCGGACCGCTGATTGCCTCCGCTTTGATGGCCCGCTATGGCGCCGACGCGCTGTTCCTCTTCACGAGTGCTGTCCATGCCTCGCTGGTGGTCTTCGCGGTTGGGCGCATCTGCTGGAAGAAACCGCCGTTGCCGGCCGAAAAGGTGGCCTTCACTGAATCGCTTATCTCCGCCGGGACCGTCGCCAATCTCGAACCGAGGCCCGAAGGTGAGGCAGGCGATCGTCCTCCGCGGCAATACGTGTGAGGTCTCGCGACAACGCCAAGGCGGAAAGCGATGGCGTATTTTCGCGGCATTTAGATGCCGCGGTCATGGACAGACCGCCGCCGGAATTTCGCGCCGTCATTTCAATAAAATGCCCAGCAGGTTGTCTCGGAACGTTGGATCGCTGGCGATTTGCGAGTGGGGAATGCAAAGGAAGCGAACGACGCCCGGGTCGAACGGGGTAAGGGCCTCCGAAGCGAAAATGCCGTGACCGACCAGCGATTGACGCGTCACCCGGCCATCGCCGGGGTCACTCATCAGCCGCTTGTAGGCGATACCCGGTTTCGGTTTGGCGATTTCCTCGGGCGTCAGCCTGACGACCTGGCGTCCATCGACTTCCTCCAGAAGGCACAGCGCCGGCGTTTCATGACATCCGCCACCAATGGAGACGACCTCGGTCGCCGCATGCGGTCGCATCTGCATGCACTATGATCTCGGATATATCGACCTCGAACAGAGAACCTTGCAGACAATCGACAACCCGTTCGGCACGCGGTTGTCACCCATTTCTTAGTGTCGGTCCACAAAGAAGTTGAATGATATGAATCGTTTGTGATTCCATGCTGTTGATTTGATTCGACGAGGGCATGGAAGCGATGTGGACGAAAGCAAACCGCGGGA
>NZ_JAZHLK010000034.1:0-45315 GCF_036549515.1 Aurantimonas sp. E1-2-R+4
CGTGTGAAGGGGAACCGGTGCTGCCATGACAAACCTCCGTTTGTCACAGTGATTCAGAATTCTGTCAGCTTGGGAATCCCCGAAGAGTCGGCCTTCGCTCCCGTTGGTATAAGGCCTCGCTCTAGGTGGATGGTACGGAGAACGGTAATGATCCCCAAAAGATATTATATCTGAGGGTGATTATATTTCTACGCTTGGGCATAGGTAGCAAGCGAATTCAGGAAATTTTTCTCGATTTCGACAGAATTGGTCGCCGCAACGGCAGGCCACCGACTTTTGTGGCTTGAAGCCACTCGGATCGGATTTAATCGCGAATGCGGTAGTCGAGAGACCGAACACTCCGCGGAACACTAATCTTGCAGATAACGCGTGAGTCTTCGCCTGCCATTCCATCGAACGGACAGTCGCTCGGGCTGCCAGCAATGCCCACTCTCTCGCGATTTCTATCGTTTAGCTCCTTTTATCGCTAAACAGATGAATTGCGTTCTTCCCGCAAGTGGGAGTGGACGTCGAGCTCCGACGTATCGTCATTCTTGCGCGTAGCGCGGGAATCCACTCCATGCCGCTGGAACCGCCAATCCGTTGACGGACAGCATGGGGAAAAAGTCGCGGCATGGGTCCCGGCTCAAGGCCGGGATGACGCGGTTTGGATGCCGGCGCCCTCATCGTCGACGGTGTAAGAAGGGTCCGCGTGCGTCCGGGACAATCGCGCCGACGAAAAATATTTCTCCCCACCCCTCGCACTCTCCCGCACAATCACGTCACCGCCGGCCCATCCTGAGCCAGTCGAAGGAACGGGCGCGGACGATCACCGGGATCATTCGTTGGGCCAAAGGGGAGTGATCCCTGGCGGGCGGTGCCGGTTGCGGCCGCTTCCGGAGCGGCGGGAACCGGGCCTTGTGACGGCCGCGCCTGCCTTCCGTTCTGCGGGGAAGGCGGCCTGTCGCCGGCCTGGAGGTCGTGCTCCTCCCGGCGGCATCCCACAGCCCGTCCGGTCCTGGCCGAAAAGTCGGGCCGGCAGGCGAATGGTGCGGCGACGCACGGGAACCGAGAGCCCGTGCGTGTCCTTGGCACCCATCGCGCGGAACGCCGGAGGCGGACCGTTACACAAAATAGTTCGGAGGGTTCGCCTCCGGCGTTCCGCCGCTTGTAGAAAGCGGCATCAGGGGCCCCTCAGCGAGCCGCAAGGCGAAGCTTAAGGAGGGGACTGAGAATGCTGCCCCGTCAGTGAGCGGCTAAGCCGCAAAACTTAAGGACGGGACAGAGAACCCACTCCGGCCCGATCGGGTGCGGAGGCGTTGTCGCGTGCCCGGTGGATTTTGCGGAAAGCCCCCCGCGCGCCGGCGATGGTTGATCGATTGTTAAGTCGCTGATTCTAGGCTGGCTCCCGGTATGCGAGATGGCGCGACTCGTCTATCCTGACACTTGGATCGCGGAGGACGAACGGTCTTGGTCGAAAGGCGGACAGGCAAGGCTGGACGGGGGTTACGAGGCGTGCGAATCAGCGCCGCGGCGATCGCCTGTGCCGTTCTCCTGCCGTTTCCGTCCGGCGCGCAGCCGGATGCGGTTCGAACCGAAGCCAAACCCGTCGAATCCGCCATCGATTCGATGCAGGTCGCCTCGATCCAGACGGCCCGCTCGACTATCCTGGAAAAACAGCGCCGCCAGACCGCTGCCGATCTCGTGGCCGTTGCCAACACCATCGCGTTGTCGCGGGAGACGATCAGTTCGCTCGACGAAGAGATCGACGCGCTGGCGAAGGACCGGGACCGGATTCGCCAGGCGATGATCGATGCCGCCGCCGCCCAGAAGGCGGTCAGCGAGGAACTGGCAGCGACCGAGGGGCGGGTCGACGAACTGGCGAGTGAGGAGGGGCTGATCAAGGCCTCGCTCAACGAGCGCCGCGGCGTCCTCGCCGAAGTGCTCGGGGCGCTGCAGCGCATGGGCCGCAAGCCGCCGCCGGCGCTGCTGGTCAAGCCGCGCGACGCGCTGGGTTCGGTCCGCAGCGCTATTCTTCTCGGCGCCGTCGTTCCCGCCATTCGCGAGGAGACCGACCGGCTCGTCGCCGATCTGGAACGTCTGGGAACGGTTCGTCTCGCCATCGTCTCCGAAACGCAACGCTTTGCCGGTCAGGTCGCCCGGCACCGCGAGGAGGAAGCGCGCCTTGCCCGGCTGTTCGCCGAGAAGGAAAAGCTCGAAGCGACGAACCGCGAGCGGCGAACAAGCGAAGCCGCGCGGGCGGCCGACCTCGCCGGAAAGGCGACGGACCTGAAAGACCTGATCGCTTCGTTGCAGAACGAGGTCGACAGCGCCAAGGCCGCCGAGGACGCCGCGCGCCTTGCGGAGATGCGCCGCCAGGCCGACGAAAAGGCGCAGGCGGTAGAAATCCGGCGCTTGGCGGAGGCCCGGCGCATGGAAGCGGAGCGCCTGACGCGCGAGGCACGCGTCATCGCGCAGCGCGCGGCTGAGGCAACGCTGCTGGCCGAGGCCCGCGACGCCGAAGCGGCGCGGACGCGGGAGGCCGCGATCGAGGACGTTCCGGAGACGGTCGTCGCCACGGCCGAGCCACCGGCGGCCGAGACAGCCGCGCCAGATGATAGGGCGGTTGAGAGCGAACCGGCAGCCGAGGCGGCGGTCGAAATCGCCGCGTTGCAACCAGCCGACGCGCCGTCCGCCGACGCAACGCCCGAATACGATATTGCCTCACTTCGTCGTGAGGCGGCGCGGCTCGAACCGGCCGCCGCATTTTCGACAATGAAAGGCCGTTTGTCGAAGCCGGTGGCTGGCATGCAGCTGATCGGATTCGGCGGGAAAGACGATATTGGGCGGGAGACGACGGGAGCATCCTTCGCGGCGCGGCCAGGTGACGCCGTCACGGCGCCTGCGGACGGTCGGGTTTTGTATTCCGGGCCGTTCCGGTCCTATGGTCAGCTCTTGATCCTGGACGCCGGCGACGGCTATCATGTCGTGCTCGCCGGTATGGAGCGGATCGACGTCGAGACCGGCCAATTCGTTTCGGCGGGCGAGCCCGTCGCGGTCATGGGCGCAAGACGTGTTGCCAGCATCGCGGTGGCGGAATTCGGTGCGACCCGTCCCGCGCTTTATGTCGAATTCCGCAAGGACGGAAAACCGGTCGATCCGTCTGCCTGGTGGATGGACGAACCCTCTGGAAGGACGACGAATGATTCGTAAGCTCTCGATACTCTTCGCCGGGGCGCTGATGGGGGCGACGGCGATGACCGTCGTCAGTCAGAACGCCGGCACCGCCAACGCGGCGGGCTCCGATACCTATCGCCAGCTTGCGATCTTCGGCGACGTGTTCGAGCGCGTTCGCGCGCAATATGTCGACGAGCCCGACGACCAGAAGCTGATCGAAACCGCGATCAACGGCATGCTGACGTCGCTCGATCCGCATTCGAGCTACATGAACGCCAAGGAAGCGGCGGACATGCGGACCGAGACCCGCGGCCAGTTTGGCGGTCTCGGCATCGAGGTCACCATGGAGGACGAACTCGTCAAGGTGGTGTCGCCCTTCGAGGGCACGCCCGCCGACAAGGCCGGCGTCATGGCCGGCGATCTGATCGCCGAGATCGATGGCGAGCAGGTTCGCGGCCTGACCCTCGGCGAGGCCGTCGAGAAGATGAAGGGCGATATCGGCACCAGCGTCAGCCTGACGATCATCCGCGAGGGCGCGACCAAGCCGGTGCGGCTGACGGTGACGCGCGACGAGATCAAGGTGCCCTCGGTCCGTCATTCGGTCGAGGGAGATATCGGCTACATCAAGCTGTTGAAGTTCAACGAGCAGACCACGATCGGCCTCGAAGCGGCGGTCGCCGACATCAAGGAACAGGTCGGTGAGGACAAGCTCAAGGGCTACATCCTCGACCTTCGCCGCAATCCGGGCGGGCTTCTCGACGAGGCGGTGTCGGTGTCCGACGCCTTCCTCGACAATGGCGAGATCGTCTCCACCCGTGGTCGTAACTCCGACGAGACCCGGCGCTACAATGCCCGGACCGGCGACGAGATCGACGGCAAGCCGCTCGTCGTCCTCGTCAATGGCGGCTCGGCCTCGGCGTCCGAGATCGTTGCCGGCGCGTTGCAGGACCAGCGCCGCGCCACCGTCGTCGGCTCGCGCTCCTTCGGCAAGGGCTCGGTGCAGACGATCATCCCGCTCGGCGCCAACGGCGCGCTGCGCCTGACGACGGCGCTCTACTACACGCCGTCCGGCCGCTCCATTCAGGGCCGGGGCATCGATCCCGACATCGGCGTCGAGCAGCCGCTGCCGCAGGAAATCCGCGAGCAGATGGGCCTCGATCCGCAGGAGGATATCTCCCGTGGTGAATCCTCGCTGCGCGGTCACATCACCGGCAACGAGGAAGACGACCAGGGCTCCGGCTCGCTCGACTATGTGCCGCCGGAGAAGAAGGACGATCTGCAGATGCAGTACGCGATCGACCTCCTGAACGGCGTCAAGACCAACGCCATGTTCCCGCCGAAGCAGGAAGCGAACGCCGCCAACTGACGGTTTTGCGGCGAGCCCAACGCTCGCTATAGGCAACCAGGGCCCGGCCATCTTCGGATGACCGGGCCTTTTTCGTGAGTGATGGCAGCCTGCGGTGATCGGAACCCATTCGACCGCAGTCGCCTGTTCCTCGCTCGCGAGCCACGATCCAGCTTCGCCGGATAGACGGGAAGAATGCACGGCGAACTCTATGAGCCCCTGGGTCTCGATCTCGACGGCGGCAACGCCCGCCGTCGCCCGTCGGCGTCGACGCTGGGCGGTCTGACCTTGGCGGCGCTCGTCGTCGCCGGCTCGCTCACGACCGCACTCCTCGGCCAGCCGGAACGCCGGGTCACGGACTATTTCACTGAAGCATCGCAGCCGATCGCCGCCGAACAAATCGCTGCGACGACGGTCATCGCCGCACCGGCTCCGGTGGCGAAGAGGCCGCTGCCCATCGTCATCTCGGGCCCGGACGATCCGGCGCTGCATGAAGGCGGCGGGATCGGCTTCCGCATCGAGGATCCCGTCACCTATCGCCAACGCCCCTCGGACGCGCATCTGCCCGACCCGGATCTCATCGAGGAAAGTGCCTACGGCCCGCTGCCGACGCGCGGGGCGGATGGCAGGCGGCCGTTCGACGTCTATGCCGGATCCTCGAGCGGCACACCGGGCGCCCGCATCGCCATTGTCGTTGGTGGTCTCGGCATCAGCCAGACCGGGACGTTGAACGCCCTGAACGCCTTGCCGGGCTCGGTGACGCTCGGCTTCGCGCCGGCGGGCAACAGTCTCGACCGCTGGATGCAGGACGCGCGGCGGGGAGGGCACGAGCTTTTGCTGCAGGTGCCGCTCGAGCCGATCGGCTATCCGCAGATCGATCCCGGCAAGAATACCGTGACGGTCGCCGACGCGGCGGCCGGCCGCTTTGATGCGCTGTACGCCTCGCTTGGCCGGATCACCAACTATGTCGGCATCATGAACTACATGGGCGGCCGGTTCACCGGCGATCCCTCGGCGATGGAGCCGCTGATCGCCGAACTCGGTCGTCGTGGCCTGATGTATCTCGACGATTCCAGCTCGCTGCGGTCGCTCGCCAAGGACACGGCGACGCTTCAGAACGTCCCGGTCGCTGCCTCGAACGTGATGATCGACGAGACTCAGGACGCGGCCGACATCCGCCGTCAGTTGGATACGCTCGAGCGCATCGCCCGCGCCGAAGGCGCGGCGATCGGCGTCGCATCGGCCTTCGACGTCTCGGTCGCGGTCATTGCCGAATGGATTGCCGAGGCGAGCGGACGCGGCATCGAGATCGTGCCGGTCTCCGCGTTGGCCGAGGATACGGAGCGCCGCTGACCGCCGCGCTCCATCGATGCCCTTGCCCTCGTCGCCGAGCGCGCGATAACACCACCCGATGAAGGGGAGATCCGCGCCCCAGACACTCGGGACGGCACAGCATGAAACCGATCGCATTCGACAATCTTCCCTATCGCCCTTGCGTCGGCGTCATGGTGCTCAACCGCGACGGACTGGTCTGGTCCGGCCGCCGGATGATGGTGGACAAGGGCGAGATGACCGGGGCGACGCAGCTTTGGCAGATGCCGCAAGGCGGCATCGACAAGGGCGAGGACCCGCTGGAGGCGGCGCGCCGGGAACTCTACGAGGAAACCGGCATGCGCTCCGTCGCGCTGCTCGGCGAGGCGCCCGACTGGATCGACTACGACCTGCCACCCGAGCTCGTCGGCGTCGCCCTCAAGGGTCGCTATCGGGGCCAGACCCAGCGCTGGTTCGCCTTCCGCTTCGAAGGCGACGACAGCGAGATTGCCATCAATCCGCCGCCCGGCGGGCACAGTGCCGAATTCGACCAATGGGCGTGGAAGCCGATGGGCGAACTCTTGGACCTGATCGTGCCGTTCAAGCGCGGCGTCTATGAACGGGTGGTCGCGGCGTTTCGGCATTTGGAGAATGCACCGGCGGGCTGACCGAATCGCGTCTTCGAGGCTTTCGGCATCGGAGAGGCGAGGCGAGGCCACCGATGGTCGGTCCAGGCTGCACGCGCGCCCGGAAAAGCAAAAGGCCGGCGAAACACCGGCCTTTCAGAATCTTCGATAACAAGCGCGTGGGCGGGATTACATCCCGACGGCGACCCGCGCTTCGCGGAGCTGGTCGAGGGCATGCTCGGCCTTCGCCTTGGCCTCGGGCGTCTTGGCGTCGGCGACGTCTTCCTCGGCGTTCTTGATCTGCTGGTCGAGCTCGGCCGCGTCGAGATCCTCGACACGGGTGGCGCGCTCGGCCAGCAGCGTGAAGCTGTTCTGGTTGACGTCGGCGAAGCCACCGAGCACGAAGATTTTCTGCTCGGAGCCACCTTCCAGCGTTGCCACCACGACGCCGGGCTTCAGCGTCGTCATCAGTGGCGCGTGCTTGGCCATGACGGTGAAATAGCCTTCGGTGCCGGGCACGTTGACGGCCGTCACCGCTTCAGACAGCAGCAGGCGCTCGGGAGAGACGAGTTCGAACTGAAAACTATCGGACATGGTGCCCCTTTAAGGTCGGAATGGAAGGCGTGCTTTGATCTCACGGCGCGCCCTCTCGGTACAAGGTTGTTCCTTGAACTTGGACTCAGCCACCCCTTGGCCAGCACCATGCCACGCGGCGATCACAGCCATCTGCTGCTCGGTTTTCCCTTTGTCCCGCCAGTAGGCCATCAACGGGCTGAAACTCAAACGAGTCCAATCAAGACCGCAGGCGTTGGCGGTTCCGCTGACCACTCCCTGATCAAAGATCGCGTCCATCTGCATCTTCGTCAATCCGGCCTCCCGAGCCAGATCCTGCGTGGTGTCAGCTCGTGTGGTCGCCGGCAGAACCCAGTCGGAAATCAAGAGAAGAGCAACAACCGCTCCGACGAGGGGCCCTGGTGATCGAGTAAACAACGGTCAAGCCGCTTCGGCGGCCAGCTTCTGCGCCTTCTCGACCGCCATCTCGATCGAGCCGACCATGTAGAAGGCGGCTTCCGGCAAATGGTCGTACTCGCCATTGACCAGACCCTTGAACGACTTGATCGTGTCTTCGAGCGGGACCAGCTGGCCGGGCGCGCCGGTGAACACTTCGGCGACGAAGAAGGGTTGCGACAGGAAGCGCTCGATCTTGCGGGCGCGCGCCACCGTCACCTTGTCCTCTTCCGACAACTCGTCCATGCCGAGAATGGCGATGATGTCCTGCAGCGACTTGTATTTCTGCAGAACCTCCTGAACCTGCCGCGCCACGCCGTAATGCTCCTCGCCGATGATCATCGGGGACAGCATGCGCGAGTTTGAATCCAGCGGATCGACGGCCGGGTAGATGCCCTTTTCCGAGATCGCGCGGTTCAGAACGGTCGTCGCATCCAGATGGGCGAAGGAGGTCGCCGGGGCCGGATCGGTCAGATCGTCGGCAGGCACGTAGATGGCCTGCACCGAAGTGATCGAACCCTTGGTGGTCGTGGTGATGCGTTCCTGCATCTGGCCCATGTCGGTCGCCAGCGTCGGCTGATAGCCCACGGCAGAGGGAATGCGGCCGAGCAGCGCCGACACTTCCGAGCCGGCCTGGGTGAAGCGGAAGATGTTGTCGACGAAGAACAACACGTCCTGGCCCTGATCGCGAAAATGCTCGGCGATGGTCAGGCCGGTGAGCGCGACGCGGGCACGGGCTCCGGGAGGCTCGTTCATCTGGCCGTAGACGAGGGCGGCCTTGGAGCCTTCGGCCGAGCCGTTGTTCTGGTGCGGGTCCTTGTTGACGCCGGACTCGATCATCTCGTGATAGAGATCGTTGCCCTCGCGGGTCCGCTCGCCGACGCCGGCGAAGACGGAGTAGCCACCATGCGCCTTGGCGACGTTGTTGATCAGTTCCTGGATCAGAACGGTCTTGCCGACGCCGGCGCCGCCGAACAGGCCGATCTTGCCGCCGCGGGCGTAAGGCGCGAGAAGGTCGATGACCTTGATGCCGGTCACCAGGATCTGCGATTCCGGCGACTGTTCGATATAGGGCGGCGCGTCCTGGTGGATGCCGCGCTTCATCTCGTACTGGATCGGACCGACCTCGTCGATCGGCTCGCCGATGACGTTCATGATGCGGCCGAGCGTGCCGTCACCGACCGGAACCTCGATCGGGCCGCCGGTGTCTTTCACCGGCTGGCCGCGGACCAGACCTTCGGTCAGATCCATGGCGATGGTACGCACGGTGTTCTGTCCAAGGTGCTGGGCAACCTCGAGCACCAGGCGCATGCCGTTGTTGTCGCATTCCAGCGCGTTCAGGATCGCCGGCAAATCGCCGTCGAATTCGACGTCGACGACGGCGCCGATGACCTGGGCGACGCGGCCGGTCGCGCCGGAAATGTTTACGTTGTCAGCCATCGGAGGCCTCCTCTTAGATACTTTAGAGCGCCTCGGCGCCCGAAATGATTTCGACCAGTTCCGTCGTGATCTGCGCTTGCCGCTGCCGGTTGTAGGAAATCGACAGGCGGTCGATCATGTCGCCGGCATTGCGGGTCGCGTTGTCCATCGCCGACATGCGCGCGCCTTGTTCGGAGGCGGCATTTTCCAGCAGCGCATGCAACACCTGAACCTTGATGTTGCGTGGGATCAGATCCTCGAGAATCGCGCCGGGCTCCGGCTCGTACTCGTAGACGGTCGCTTCGCCGGCCAGATTGGCGTCATCCTCGGCGAGCGCGGCCGGGATCACCTGCTGCCTGGTCGGCGTCTGGGTCATGACGTTCTCGAACTCGGAAAAGAAAATCGAGCAAACGTCGAACTCGCCCTTCTCGAACAGGTCGATGATCGTCTGTCCGATCGCCTCGGCATGTTCGAAACCGACCTGTTTGGCCTCACGCAGATCGGTGCGCTCGACGACCTTCGACGACAGGTCGCGGCGCATCAGGTCCCAGCCCTTCTTGCCGACGACCACGAACTTCACCGTCTTGCCCTGGCCTTCCAGCTTGCGCTGGTGGATCCGGGCAAGCTTGACGATCGACGCGTTGAAGCCACCGCAAAGGCCGCGATCGGCTGTGAAGACGACCAGAAGATGGACGTCGTCCTTGCCGGTCCCGACCATCAGCGGCAGGCCGTCGCCCTCCATGGCGCCGGAAATGTTGGCGAGCACCGCGGCCATACGGTCGGCATAGGGGCGCGCGGCTTGCGCGGCCTCCTCGGCACGGCGCAGCTTCGCCGCCGCGACCATCTGCATGGCCTTGGTGATTTTCTGCGTAGATTTGACCGACGCAATGCGGTTTCGCAGATCCTTCAGAGATGCCATGGCTTGGCGCTGTCTCCCGCTAGCTCGGCCACGCCCGCTGAGGGGCGCGGCTTATGCGCGTTTTCGTGACTCAGGCGAAGCTCTTGGCGAATGAATCGATCGCCGACTTCAAGTTCTCGCGAATTTCGTCCGAAAGCGCCTTTTCCTGCGCGATCCGGTCGAGCAGATCCTTGTGATCGCTCCGCAGCGCGTTGAGCAGGCCCTGCTCGAAATCGCTGACCTGATTGACCCGAAGCTTGTCGAGATAGCCCTGGGTGCCGGCAAAGATCACCGCCACCTGCTCTTCGGTCTTCAGCGGCGAGAACTGCGGCTGCTTCAACAGCTCCGTCAGACGAGCGCCGCGATTGAGCAGGCGCTGGGTCGCGGCGTCGAGATCGGAGCCGAACTGCGCGAAAGCCGCCATTTCGCGGTACTGCGCGAGCTCGCCCTTAATCGAACCGGCGACCTGTTTCATCGCCTTGATCTGGGCGGCCGAGCCGACGCGGCTCACCGAGAGGCCGACGTTCACAGCGGGACGGATACCCTGGAAAAACAGGGTGGTCTCGAGGAAGATCTGGCCGTCGGTGATCGAGATCACGTTGGTAGGGATATAGGCCGACACGTCACCGGCCTGGGTCTCGATGACCGGCAGTGCTGTGAGCGAGCCGGCGCCGTGCGCTTCGCTCAGCTTGGCGGCGCGCTCCAAGAGCCGCGAATGCAGATAGAAGACGTCGCCCGGATAGGCTTCGCGTCCTGGCGGACGGCGCAGCAGCAGCGACATCTGGCGGTAGGAGACGGCCTGCTTGGACAGATCGTCATAGGCGATCACGGCGTGCATGCCGTTATCGCGGAAATATTCGCCCATGGCGCAGCCGGTGAACGGCGCGATGTACTGCATCGGGGCCGGGTCCGACGCGGTGGCGGCGACGACGATGGAATACTCCATGGCCCCGCGCTCTTCGAGCGTGCGCACGAACTGTGCGACTGTGGAGCGTTTCTGGCCGACAGCGACGTAGATGCAATAGAGCTTGTCGCTCTCGCGGTTCTCGTCATGCGCCGGCTTCTGGTTGAGGAAGGTATCGAGCAGGATCGCGGTCTTGCCGGTCTGGCGGTCGCCGATGACCAGCTCGCGCTGGCCGCGACCGATCGGGATCAGCGCGTCGATGGCCTTCAGGCCGGTCGACATCGGCTCATGCACCGACTTGCGCGGGATGATGCCCGGCGCCTTGACGTCGACGCGACGCTGCTCGGCACCCTCGATCGGGCCCTTGCCGTCGATCGGGTTGCCGAGACCGTCGACGACGCGTCCCAGCAGGCCCTTGCCCGTCGGCACCTCGACGATGTTGCCGGTGCGCTTGACGGTGTCGCCTTCCTTGATCGCCCGGTCGGAGCCGAAGATCACGACGCCGACATTGTCCTCTTCCAGATTCAGGGCCATGCCCTGAATTCCGCCGGGGAATTCGACCATCTCGCCGGCCTGGCAATTGTCGAGCCCGTAGACGCGCGCGATGCCGTCGCCGACCGAAAGAACCTGGCCGACTTCCGAGACTTCCGCCTCCGAGCCGAAGTTCTTGATCTGCTTCTTGAGGATTGCGGAAATTTCCGCGGCGCGGATGTCCATCAGCCGACCTCTTTCAGTGCAAGCTTAAGCGAATTGAGTTTGGTACGAAGCGAGGTGTCGATCTGGCGCGATCCGATCTTGACGATCAGCCCGCCGAGGATCGTGGAATCGACACTCTCGGTCATGGTTACGGTCTTGCCGGCGTAGGAGCCGAGAGCCTCGGCAAGTTCCTTGCGCTGGGCGGCCGACAGCTTGTGGGCACTGGTCACCGACGCCGCGATTTCGCCGCGATGCTCGGCCGCATACTGGCGAAAGCCGCGGATGATGCCCGGCAGGACGAAGAGGCGGCGATTCGACGCGACGACCCGCAGGAAGTTGCCGGTCAGTTCGCTCGGCTTCACCTCGCCAACGATGGCGTCGATCGCCTTCATCTGGTCGTCCGAGGAGAAGACCGGGCTTTCGACGAGCCGGCGGAAATCCGCATTGTCGTCGATCAGTTTTTGAAACGCCACGAGCTCGGATTCGACCGTCTCGATCGCGCCGTCATCGCGGGCGAGATCGAAGAGCGATTGGGCGTAGCGGTCTGCGACCCCCGAAACGGGAGAGGATGATTGTGCCACGGACGACCGTTTCTCTTTCGGGTTTCGTTCAAGGCATTCGTTGCGCCTCTGAAGCGAGAGCGCCCCAAATCCTTGAAGCCGTTAAATGATTGACGGAAGGCGCGCGACCGGGCCGCAAAAGCCCTTCCGAAGACTGGGTCCGTCTAGCATAGGGTTTTGCCGGCGACAACACGCTTTGGCGACAGCTTTTGTCAAAGCATCGTCCTATTTGCGCTGATTTGCCGCCGGTGCGGAGCGCTCGCCCGCGGCTAATTCGCCACCATGCCGAATACGGGAGCGAGAGCCGCGGCCGCCAGAGCAAGAGCCAGAAAAAACATCAGCCAATTATAGGCGGTCGACCCGCGGTCCGAGAGGATCGAGACCAGTCGGCCGAAACCGGTGAACAGCCAACCCGCACCCAGCGTCATCTGGACGAAGGGCTGATTGTAGAGGAGCAGCGTGACGATGCCGACGCCGAGCCAGAAGCCGGCGATGGTCGCCCGCGATTCGGACAGGGCTTCGGGATGGCGCGGGCTGGTTTCCAGCCTGAGAGCGCGAAGCGTGATTCGCGGTGCGAACAAGGCGACGAGGCCGAACAGGACGGTGACGCACGCGGCCGCGAACGGCAGCATGTCGGCGTTGGTTTGCGGCAGCGCGAAGTCCATCGAAGCTCCATCGGCGAGGGCAGGTGGCGGCAGTCGAGGGCGTGCCGCGCGGGAATCAGGACGGGCGCCTTATAGGCTGAGGTTCGGCGAGGCGAAAGACAGGCCGCAAAGCGGCAGGCCGCGCTTGCCGCCGCTCAATTCTCGCAGCTGCCGGTGATCGCCACCGATTCTTTCTTGTCGCCCCAAAAAAGGGTCATCGACCCGGAATAGCGGGTCGTGCCGTTCTCCTGGCGCGCGTCCGCCAGGACGATGTTGACGTTGATGCGCGGCTCGCCCGCCGAGCGCCAGACGGTGACCACCTGGCCGTCCTTGTTCGGCGCCGTCTTGCCCTTTTCGAGTTCGCGCACCAGGCCGTTCGCCATGACGTAGCCACGCTCCGGTCCGACCGTTGTCCCGCTGCCGCTTTGGGTCATGGTCAGGAAAACGAACGGCTCGAACGTGGTCTCCGTGCTCGGCTTGACGGACTTGTCGGGATCGACGAAGGCACAGCGCGTCGGGATGGGGGACCAGTCGAGGAGACCCAGTTCGAGGCCTGTGGGCGTGTCGGGGGAGGCGTTCGCAGTCGGTGCCTGACCCGGCGTCGTCGATGCGAAGGGGGAAGTCGGGAGCGAGGTTCCGCCCGCTTTGTCCTGAGCCATGGCCGAATAACTCGCGAGCACGCTCATGGCCGCCCCGGCCACGAGATATTTCAACAGCGCCTGCATCCGTCGTCTCCCCGTCCATCATACCCCTTTGCCAGAGGCTTTCTCACAGAAAGCTCTGCGGGTCCACGTCGATCTGCACCTGAACTGAGCCACGCGGGCGGGGCGCAGCAGCGACCATGGCGCGCAGGAACGCCTGGATCGGTGAGCGGCGTGTCCCGTGAACGAGCAGCCGGAACCGATGCCGGCCGCGCAGCACCGCCAGCGGCGCCTCGGCCGGGCCCAGAACCTCGATGTCGCCGTCCTCGGCCGCCGCCCGTCTGAGCGAGCGGGCATGCTCCTCTGCCTCCTTGCGGCTATTCGCCGAGACGATGACGCTGGCAAGTCGCCCGAAAGGCGGCAGACTCGTGCGTTCGCGTTCGGCGATCTCGCGCTCGTAGAAGCGGCTGGCGTCGCCGGACGCGATCGCCTGCATCACCGGGTGCTCCGGCTGGAATGTCTGGATCAGCCCGCGGCTGGCCCGGCCGCCGCTGCGGCCCGCACGGCCGGTCACCTGGTGCAAGAGCTGGAAGGTCCGTTCGGCGGCGCGCGGGTCGCCATTGGCGAGGCCGAGATCGGCGTCGATCGCGCCGACCAGCGTCATCATCGGAAAATGATGCCCCTTGGCGACCAACTGCGTGCCGATGACGATATCGGCCTCGCCGTCGGCGATGGCGTCGAGTTCGCGCCTGAGCCGCCTCGCGCCGCCGGGAAGGTCGGAGGAGAGCAGAATCGTCCGCGCCTCGGGAAAATCCGTCAGCATCTCCTCGGCGATTCGTTCCACGCCGGGGCCACAGGCGACGAGGTGATCGAGCGTGCCGCATTCCGGGCAAGCCTCGGGCCGGGGCACAGCGAAGCCGCAATGGTGGCATTGCAACTGGCCGCGCAGCCGGTGGTCGACCAGCCAGGTCGAGCAGTCCGGGCACTGGAAGCGGTGGCCACAGACCCGGCAGAGCGTCAGCGGCGCGTAGCCCCGCCGGTTGAGGAACAAGAGCGCCTGTTCGCCGCGCGCGATCGTGTCGGCGATCGCCCGTCCGAGCACCGGCGAGACGAAGCGCCCGCGCGGCGGCGGCGCGGCACGCATGTCGATCAGGGACAGATCTGGCATCGCGGCTTCGGCGAAGCGTCCTGCGAGCCGCACATGGCCGTAGCGCCCGGACGCGGCGTTGACCCGCGTTTCCACCGACGGCGTCGCCGATGCCAGGATCACCGGAAACCCACCGAGCGAGCCGCGCACCACCGCCATGTCGCGCGCGTGGTAGAAGGTGCGCTCCTCCTGCTTGTAGGCCGGGTCGTGCTCCTCGTCGACGATGATCAGCCCGAGGTTCTGGAACGGCAGGAACAGCGCCGAGCGCGCTCCGGCCACGACCTTCACCCGTCCTTCCACGACCTGCCGCCAGATCTTCTCGCGCTGGCGCGGGGCGACGTCCGAGTGCCATTCGGCCGGCGGCGCGCCGAAGCGTGCGTGGAAGCGGTCGATGAAGCTCTGGGTCAGCGCGATTTCGGGCAACAGGATCAGCACCTGTTGGCCCAGGTCCAGGGCGCGCGCCACCGCCTCGAAATAGACCTCCGTCTTGCCCGAGCCGGTGACGCCCTCGAGCAGCGTCGTGGAAAAGCCGCCCTTTGCCACGCTCGCGGCGAGACTGTCCGCCCCCGCGCGCTGGTCGGCGTTGAGTTCGGCCCGGCCGTAGCCCGTATCGGGCGCCGCCACCGCCGGCGGCGGCGGCAGGCGGACGCCGCGAAAACTGCCCTGTTTGATCAGCCCGTCGACCACCGACGGCGTCACCCCCGCCGCGTGGGCGAGCCCCGAGCGCGACCAGGCCGGCGCCTCGCCAGCCGCGGCTAGCACCCGCTCGCGCGCGACGGTCATGCGGTCCGGAGAAGCGCCGGTCGCTTCGATCCCCTCAATCCAGGCTTCCGGGTCGAACGCCGCCGGCGCCCTCAGCGCCATGCGCACCACAAGCCCCGGCGGCGACAGCGTGTAGTCGGCGACCCAGTCGACGAAGCGGCGCATCGTGGCGTCGAGCGGCGGGCAGTCGAAGGCGCGGGTGATCGGCCGGAGCTTCTTGGCGTCGACCCGGTCGGTCGCCCCGTCCCAGACGACACCGGCCACCTGCCGGGGGCCGAGCGGCACCTGCACGATCGACCCCGGCGCGACCTTCATCCCGTCCGGCACAGCATAGGAATAGGGCCGCTCGGCCGGTAGCGGGACGAGGACCGGCACGACGCGCGTTTCAAAGAGCTGGCCGGTCTGGGACAAAAGGGGGGCTCCGGGGGAGGGCAGGGACCGGATTTGGCCGCTTGCGAGGAGCGGAACCGAATCGCGCATGGATTGGCGAGTCTACGAAGTCGGGCGGATGGCCGAAAGCGATGGTGCGGTCTGGCGGCAGCCGCGGACCAGATTGCCCGATCCGCGGCCTTGAGGCAGGCGATGATGCGCAGGGCCTCCGCCGCATTCCATCAGCGGTATTTTGCGCTCCGTCCGCCGCAGTCTGAGTGCGCATCTGCCGTGGCGGCGAGGGATACGTTGATAGCATATGAAGCGCCAATAATGATGCTTGAAATATCAGTGTGCATTGTGTAGGTATCGATTGACCCATCCGAGCCTCGGCAGAATGATTCATGATCACGGCCTCACAACTGCGCGCCGCCCGGGCGCTTCTGGGCATCGATCAGAAGACATTGGCGGAACTGGCCGGCGTATCGGTGCCCACCATCCAGCGGATGGAGGCCAGTCAGGGCAATGTTCGCGGTGTCGTCGAGAGTCTGACGAAGGTCGTCGAGGCGCTCGACCGCGCCGGAATCGAGTTGATCGGCGAAAACGCCCAGAGTGTCTCGTCGGGCCGGGGGGTTCGGCTGAAGGTGCCGAAACCGCGAAGCTGAAACGAGCAACGAACGCGACGGCGACCGACGACTGATGCCGACGATCCCGCCGCCTTTTTCCAAGGCCGCCGGACATCATGGACATGAGACCCTCAATTCGGACCCCGACGTCCAACGCGAGCTTTGTCGCGCTCTTCACGCCCAAACTCATCACCGTCCTGCGCGAGGGATACGGCCTTACGCAGTTCCGATCCGATGCCATCGCCGGACTGACGGTGGCGATCGTCGCCCTGCCGTTGTCGATGGCGATCGCCATCGCGTCGGGCGCCTCGCCGGCGCAGGGGCTCTATACGGCGATCATCGGCGGCTTTCTGGTCTCGGCCCTCGGCGGCAGCCGCTTTCAGGTCGGCGGTCCCGCCGGCGCGTTCATCGTGCTGGTAGCCACGACCGTCCAACTGCATGGCATGGACGGGCTGCTCCTGGCCACGATCCTGTCCGGCGTGATGCTGATGGCGGTGGGCTTGCTGCGGTTCGGCACCTACATCAAGTTCATACCCTATCCGGTCACCGTCGGCTTCACGGCCGGCATAGCCGTGATCATCTTCGCCAGCCAGATCAAGGATCTTCTCGGTCTCACACTGGGCGACGAGCCCGGGCCACTACTGGAGAAACTGCCCGTCATCTGGGCCGGTCTGCCGAGCGTCAATGCTGCAGCGATCGCGCTGTCCGCCGCGACCATCCTTGTCATCACCGGCCTGAAACGCGCCCGCCCGCATTGGCCGGGGATGTTGATCGCGGTGGTCGCCGCCGCTGCCGCAACCGGTCTGTTGCATCTCCCGGTGTCGACGATCGGCACCGCCTTCGGAGGCATTCCCAGCACCTTGCCGCTGCCGTCATTGCCGGAATTCACGTTCGCCAAAATCCAGGCCGTGCTGCCGAGCGCCGTGGCGTTCACGCTCCTCGGCTCTATCGAATCCTTGCTGTCGGCTGTCGTCGCGGACGGAATGACCGGTCGCCGCCATCGATCGAACTGCGAATTGGTCGCGCAAGGCGTGGCCAACGTCGCCTCGGGCCTCTTCGGCGGTATTTGCGTCACCGGCACGATTGCCCGTACCGCCACCAATGTGCGCGCCGGCGCGCACGGACCTGTCGCGGGCATGCTGCATGCCGTCTTTCTTCTGCTCTTCATTCTGGTTGCCGCGCCGCTCGCCAGCTACATTCCTTTGGCCAGCCTTGCCGGCGTTCTTGCCGTCGTGGCCTGGAACATGATCGAAAAACATGCCTTCGCGACGCTGCTGCGGGCCTCGCGCGGCGATGCCGCAGTGCTCTTGGCGACCTTCCTTTTGACGATTTTCCGCGATCTGACGGAGGCGATCGTCGTCGGCTTCGCGCTCGGTTCGGTGCTGTTCATTCACCGCATGTCGAAAACGACGTCGATCGCCACACACGGACCGTTCGTCGCCGAGGACAGGGCCGATGACGCCAATGGCGGCCGCTCGCCTTACGACGAGACGGCGGCGATGGACCCCGACGTGGTCGTCTACCGGATCTCGGGGGCGTTCTTCTTCGGCGCGGCGGCATCGATCGGCTCGGTGCTGGACCGCATCGCCGACACGCATCGCGCCCTGATCATCGACTTCGCGGCGGTTCCGTTTCTCGATTCCACCGCGGCCAACACGCTGGAGGGGCTGGCCCACAAGGCCACCCGGCGGGGGGTGAAAGTGGTGCTGACCGGCACTTCGCACGAAATTCGCAAGGACCTCTTCCTGCACGGGATCAAGCCGCCGCTGGTGAGCTACGAGTCATCCATCGACAAGGCCGTGGCGACGGTTCGCCAGGGCGTGGGATGACCCGGTCGGTCGCCCTGTCCCGTATGATTTCGGCGACCTGCCGGCGGCCGAGCGGCACCTGCACGATCGAACCCGGCGCGACCTCCATCTGTCCGGCACAGCACAGGAATAGGGCCGCTCGGCCGGCAGACGGGCGTCATCGCTAAGTCATTGGTAAATGCAACTGCCGCATCGGAAGACAGTCGCCCGTGGTGTCGCGAGCGGCCGGACGGTCCGTGTTCCGCGCGGGTCTCCTGCCGCGCGGTTGCGCTTCTGATTACCCTATGTAAGGCTTAGACTTTACTTTGGGAGAATTTCATGGCGACGATCATCAGCACCGACCAGACGGCGACTTACAACATCACCACCAACGACACCTATGTCTTCCTTCAGGACGTCTCGGTGACGGCGCCCGGCACCGACACTGCGATCACTGTCACGGGTAGCGTCGACGCGACGATCCACGTCGCCGGCCTGCTCAGCGGCACTATTGGCGTAAGTCTCTACAGCGACAACGTGTTCAACCTTGCCGCCACTGGTACGATCGCCGCCGGTACCATCGGCGTCTATGCAGCCGGCGCTGGCAGTGCTGTCACCATCGCCGGCTCGATCTTTTCGGACTCCTTTGGCGTCTTTCTTCTCGGCGGGAACAATGTCGCCACCGTCAGCGGCACCGTAGCGGCGGCGAACTACGGAATACATCTCGCAGACGCGAACAACCGCGCCTCGATCACCGGCACCGTGACGAGCGATGATTACGGCATTTATGTCAACGGCGGATCGGGAAATGCGATTGACATCGGCGCCAGCGGCTATGTCCGCGGCGGCTCAAATGCGGACCATACCGCCGACTTGTCAGCCGCCGTCGGTTTTTTCGGCAGCGCTTCTGTAAATAGCCTGGTGAATGCCGGTACGATCGTCGCCGAGGCCAGCAATCTCACCGGCCGCCGCATCGCCGTGCTTGACGGTCGCATGGACGGCACCTCCTCGGGCGCCATCAGCGTCGTCAATACCGGCCTGATCGACGGCGACATCCTGCTCGGCGAGGGCAACGACGTCTATGACGGCTCCGGCACCGGCCGGGTCACCGGCATCGTCAGTGGCGGCGCCGGCACCGACACGCTGATCGGCGGCATCGCCAACGAAAACTTCTACGGCAACACCGGCGACGATTTGCTGGAGGGCGGCGCCGGCAACGACAATCTCGACGGCGGCTCCGGCGCCGACGCACTCCACGGTGGCGCCGGCTACGACTTTGCCTTTTACAGCCAGGCGGGGAGCGGCGTCACCGCCGATCTGTCCGGCCTCGTCGCCGGCACCGGCGAGGCCGCCGGCGACAGCTATCGCGGCATCGAGGGGCTGGTCGGCAGCCAGTTCTTCGACCAGCTCTCCGGCGACGGCGGCACCAACGTCCTCTATGGGCTCGGCGGCGCCGACTTCCTCTATGGCCGCGCCGGCGACGACTCGCTCTATGGCGGCGACGACAACGATGTCTTGTTCGGCGGCGAGGGCGGCGACCTGCTCGACGGCGGCGCCGGCATCGACACCGCCTCCTACGCCTTCGCCGCTGAAGGCGTCACCGTGTCGCTCGACGGCGGCGCCGGCACCGGCGAGGCGACCGGCGACGGCTTCGTCTCCATCGAGAACATCAATGGCAGCGAGTTCGCCGACAGCCTCACCGGCGACGGCACCGACAACATCCTCAACGGCCTCGGCGGCAATGACACCCTCAACGGCCTCGCCGGCGACGACACGCTCTATGGCGGCGACGATAACGACCTCCTGTTCGGCGGCGCCGGCGGCGACCTGCTCGACGGTGGCGCCGGCATCGACACCGCCTCCTACGCCTTCGCGGCGGCAGGCGTCACCGTGTCGCTCGCCGGCGGCGCCGGCACCGGCGAGGCGACCGGCGACGGCTTCGTCTCGATCGAGAACATCAATGGCAGTGAGTTCGCCGACAGCATCACCGGCGACGGCACCGACAACACCCTCAACGGTCTTGGCGGCGACGACACGCTCAACGGCGGGTCGGGCAATGACAGCCTCAATGGCGGCGACGGCCGGGACACGCTGATCGGCGCTGCCGGCGCTGACCATCTCGACGGCGGCGCCGGCTGGGACAGCGTCGATTACAGCGCCTCCGGCACGGCCGTGTGGGTCGACATTTCCAATACCAACGCCAGCACCGGCGGCGACGCACAGGGCGATACCTTCAACCTGATCAACAGCATCGTCGGCAGCGGCTTTTCCGACACGCTCTATGGCGACAGGTGGAGCAATACCATCCATGGCGGCGCCGGCGTCGATTTCATCGACGGCCGCGGCCTCAACGACATCATCTATGGAGGAGATGGTGCCGACTGGTTCATCTTCACCCCCGGCGCAGGCTCCGATACGCTGGCCGATTTCGTCGACAATTCCGACCGGATCGACCTGCGCAGCTTCGGCTTTTCCAGCGCCAACGATGCGCTCGCCTTCGCCACCGACACCGGCACCGGCGTGCGCTTCGACTTCACCGACGGCTCGCAGCTCGACGTCGCCAATGTCGCCAATGTCAGCGACCTGGAGAACGACATCATCTTCGCCTGAGGCGGAGAAAGCGGGACCTCCATGGCGCCGCACTCCGGCGAGCCGGAGCGATGGAACAGATCCCAGCGGATGTGATGCCCATTTGTAGAGGCTGCCTCAGGAGGGTCTCGCATCCGGCGCATGTCGCCTTGGCCGGTTACCATGACCGGCCGAGCGAGACCGGCCGGTCCGGCCGCGGAAGCTGGTTTCCGCCGCCTGTTTTTGCCGCCTGTGGTCGGTCGGTTTCGGCCGGTCGCCGTCGTGGCAACCACTTTCCCATATAGCGCCCGCCCGCCAATTCCTGCTAAAGACGCGGCAGATTGCGAACCGAACCCAACGAGGGCGCCATGAAATTCTTCGTCGACACCGCCGATATCGCCGAGATCAAGGAACTCGCCGACACGGGTCTCCTCGACGGCGTGACCACCAACCCGTCGCTGATCATGAAGGCGAACCGCCCGATGAAAGAGGTGGTCGCCGAGATCTGCGCCGCCGTCGACGGCCCGGTCTCGGCCGAGGTTACCGCCGTCGAAACCGACGCCATGATCCGCGAGGGTAAGATTCTGGCCGCCATCGCCGACAATGTCTGCATCAAGCTGCCGCTGACGCTGCCCGGCCTGAAGGCCTGCAAGGCGCTGACCGGCGAGGGCTTCCTGGTCAACGTCACCTTGTGCTTCTCGGCGGTGCAGGCGCTGCTCGCGGCCAAGGCCGGCGCGACCTTCATCTCGCCCTTCATCGGCCGGCTCGACGACATCAATATCGACGGCATGGGGCTGATCGCCGACATCCGCCGGATCTACGACAATTACGGCTTCGATACCGAGATCCTGGCGGCCTCGGTGCGCACCATGAACCACGTCCGCGAAGCAGCGCTGCTCGGCGC
Source organism: Aurantimonas sp. E1-2-R+4 (assembly GCF_036549515.1). Classification (NCBI taxonomy): domain Bacteria; kingdom Pseudomonadati; phylum Pseudomonadota; class Alphaproteobacteria; order Hyphomicrobiales; family Aurantimonadaceae; genus Aurantimonas; species Aurantimonas sp. E1-2-R+4. Next base: position 21,372 of record NZ_JAZHLK010000034.1, read on the forward strand.
TGACGTTGCCACCGTGCCGCCGGCAACACTCAAGGGTCTGGTCAAGCATCCGCTCACCGACAAGGGCCTTGAGGCCTTCCTCGCCGATTGGAAGAAGACCGGCCAGACCATCGCCTGAGGGCGGGGCGGACCAATCGCTGCAACGAAAAAGGCGACCCACTGGGCCGCCTTTTTTTCTTGTCCGGATATGAGCCGGGGAACGCCTTATACCAACCTGCGGCGATAGGGACCTATTCGATGGCGCTGAACGGGCTTGTCCGGCCAGGAGCGCCGCGCGGGTCGATGCGGCGCATCGGGCAAGCTGTGCGACGCCGTCCGGCAAGCCCGTCCAGCCCACCGAAGGCCGGGCGCTCGCCGCGCCTGGATTCGTCGCGGGCCTGGCCCGATGCGCCGCATCGCGCGTCGTCCCGCTCCTCGCCACGCATCGGCGCCAAGGTGCGGAGAATGGCCGGTCGAATGGGTTCCTATCACCGCAGGTTGGTATTACCCCTGGAAATGGCTCTCCAGGAAATACAGCGACTTGTCGAGGCCGCGGCCAACCTCGGTCAACAGATCCTCGGTCAGCGCGTCGCCGGCCTCCGAGGCCTCCTCGATGCCTTTCTGTACCTCGTCGCTCCAGCGCGCGTAGGAATCGGCGAGTCGCTTCAGGTGATCTTCCGATTTCACCAAGTCGAGCGGGTAGGGCTCCAGCACCGAGTTCTCGACCGCCGCCTGAACCGTGCCGTGCGCCTGGCCGCCCATGCCGGTCAGCCGCTCGGCGATGTCGTCGACATAGGCCTCGGTCACCTCGTGCAGCTCGTCGAAAAGCTTGTGCACGGCGATGAAGTTCATGCCCTTGACGTTCCAGTGCGCCTGCTTCGTCTGGTAGGTGAGATCTACCGCCGAGCCGAGATGCTTCTGCAGAAGCTGGACCATCGATCCGCGGATGTTTTCCGACAGCGGGTTCTTGGTCGTGTGCAGCTTGGTTTTGCCGTTCTTGGCCATGATCGTCTCCTTCGTGTGGGGTGGCGTTGGCGCATCGGGCCGCGTGGGCGAACCCCGATGCCAAAACCGGTCGCCTGCATAATCGCCCTGAAGGCTAACGGTTCCGTTCGAAACGGGTTTTCGGCGACGATTCGGGACGGCATCGCGTCGCGGCGCATGGGAGTCCGGGCTTTCCTGAATGGGGTTGCGATCCACATGGCGGTTCCAGTGCGACCGCGCCCGGTACCGGCGCCCGCCTGAATTGCGATCAAGGAGATTTCCATGAAGACCATGCTCATCACCGGCGCCTCGACCGGCATCGGCGCAGCCACCGCCCGTCGCGCCGTCAAGGCCGGCTACCGCGTGGCGCTCGCCGCCCGCTCAAAAGACAAGCTCGAAGGGCTGGTCGCCGAACTCGGCGAGGACAAGTCGCTGGCGCTCGCCTGCGACGTCCAGGATTTCGCTGCCCAGCAGGCGATGGTCGCCGCCGTTCTCGGCCGCTTCGGTTCGCTCGACGCGGTCTTCGCCAATGCCGGGCTCGGCGCCAAGGGCACCGGCACCGCGGGCGGCGACGTCCACAATTGGCGCGAGATGGTGCTGACCAACGTCCTCGGCCTGATGTTCACGGTGAAGGCAAGCTACGAGGCGGTCGTCGCGGCCAAGGGGCATTATCTGCTGACCGGCTCGGTAGCCGGCCGGAAGGTGCTGCCGGGCTCTGTTTACGGCGCGACCAAATGGGCGGTAACCGGCTACGGCTACAATCTGCGCGAGGAAATGCGCGAGAAGGGCGTCAAGGTGACGCTGATCGAGCCCGGCATGGTCGACACGCCGTTCTTCGACGAGCCCAAGCCGAACGCACTGACCCCGGACGATATTGCCGGGGCCGTGCTCTATGCGCTGTCGCAGCCGGACAACGTCATGGCCGGCGAGATCTGGATCGAGCCGCTGATGCGCTGAGGGTGGGCGGCGCTACTTGGCGATTGCCGCGTCCGACAGCTTGTCGAGCGCCTTTTCCATCGCCTCCACAGGCTCGGCATCGTCGTCGATGCCGTAGCGCTCGGCAAGTTCCTCCGGCTCGAGATAGCCGACCATGGTCTGGCCGTCCTCGTCCCAGACCAGCATCTTCTGCGGCAGGTCGATCGCGATCCGGCGGCTCTCCTGCATCAGCGGCGTGCCGAGCTTCGGGTTGCCGAAGATGACCACCGTCGTCGCCGGCAGCTCCATGCCGGCCGATTGGGCATTGGCCTGATGGTCGAGGGTAGCGACAACCTTGGCGCCGGCCTTTTCGATCGCCGCCGTCAGCGCCGCGACCGTATCGGCGACGGATTTGGGCGATTGCTTGGTGACCCAGTCGTCCTCGGCATGGGCGAGGGTAGGAGCCAGGATGAGCGCGGCGCCGAACAGCGGCGCCAGGGCTTTGAAAGTCATAATCTCTCCCGTGTGAGGTTTCGAGTCCAACTGTCGGCGGGGCGGCGGGTTCCCTCCGCACCGCCCCTGCCGTCTCTCAGCTCATCGAATCCTTGATGCCCTCGAAGGCCTTGTCGCCCCAGACCTTGCGGATCGTGGCGTCGCGGCCGCAGGAGAAGCGGTAGTATTTATATTTCAGCGGGTTCTTCTTGTAATAATCCTGGTGGTAGCCCTCCGCCGGCCAGAAGGTCGGGGCGGTGTTGATCGGCGTCACGACTGTGCCGAGGTCCTGTTTCACCGCGGCCTTCGACGCCTTCGCGGTCTCGACCTGGGCGGCGTCGGTGGCGAAGATCGCGGTGGTATAGGAATGGCCGCGATCGCAGAACTGGCCGCCGGCGTCGGTCGGATCGACCGAGTGCCAGAACACCGTGAGCAGCTGGTCGTAGGACACCTTGGCGGGGTCGTAGGTGATCTTCACCGCTTCGACGTGACCGGGATGGTTCTGATAGGTCGGGTTCTGGTTGGTTCCGCCGATATAGCCCGACGTCGTGTCGAGCACACCCTGCACATGGTCGAAGTCGCTCTCCACGCACCAGAAGCAGCCGCCAGCGAAGATCGCCGTCGCACTCGTCTGGGCCGCGACCGGGCCGGGCGACAGCGTCAGCGCCATCAGCGCGCCGGCGGCCAGCGTGGCCAGGGCGAATGGGTTGCGTCGCATCGTCATCTCCTCAGTCTTCTGCCGAACGGGCATGCGTCGCGCCATCAAGGCCGGCGACGCGCGCCCGATCAACACAAGCTTCGGTGAAGTGAGCCGTTACCGGCCCCGACCTCAGCTTCTCGCGAGGCTCGGCGCTAACGGGGACCCGGTTGTCTGCCCCGCCCTTAAGCTTCGGGCTTACGCTCTCGCTGGCGGGGGCCCCTAGCCCCCGTCGGCCTGGAAGCCGGCGGCCTCGATGCCGGCGATGGCGGCGATCTCGTCATTGTCCGAGGTATCGCCGGTGATGCCGACAGCGCCGAGGATCGCGCCGCCCTGGCCCTTGACCAGCACGCCGCCCGGCACCGGCACCAGCGAGCCCTTGGCGAGAGCGTTCATCGCCTGGACGAAGGAGGGCTGCTCCTCGGCCCGCTTGAAGATCGCCCGCGAACCGATGCCGAGCGCGATGGCGCCATTGGCCTTGCCGATGGCGATGTCCGGGCGCATCCGCGACGACCCGTCCGAGCGCTCCAGCGCGACCAGCGCGCCGCCGGCATCGAGAACGGCGACGGTCAGTGGCTTGCAGCCGTTCGCGGCACCGGTTTTGAGCGCCTCGGCGATGATAATGCGGGCCTTGTCGAGGGTGATGGTCATGGTCGTCCTTGTTGTATGAGGTTGGCGGGTATTGATGTGGCACCGCCTTTAACCGATCCGGCTGGCGGCACAAAGCCGCCGCCGGGCACATTCCCGCCGCTGTCAGAACTTCCCTCACATCCACTTGATCGGCGGGTTTCGACGCAACCTCCCGCCGAACGGCCCGTTGTTAGCTGGAATCGCGAACGCTTCGCACAGCCGACGCTTCTTCGCGATCCATCCCCGAATTTGGAGGACTCCCCATGAACAAGCTTCTGACGACGACTGCCGCCACGCTTCTCGCGCTCGGAACGACCGCCTTTGCCGACAACATGATCGACACCGCCAACGTCAAGGTCGAGGGCAAGGCCATCACCTTCGCCAGCGTCGGCGCCGACAATGGCGGCTATCTGGTCATTCACGAGGTCAAGGACGGCGCGCCGGTGGTTCCGGGCTCGATCGGCCACGTCGCCCTCAAGCCCGGTCACAACGAGTCGGTGACGGTCGAGACGGACGTCGAACTGGCCGCCGACGGCGCCTACATGGCGATGCTGCACGACGAGACCAACGGCAACGACACCTATGATTTCGGCGACGGCGCGACCGACGTCGACACCCCGACGATGATGGAAGGCAAGCCCGTCGTGATGCCGTTCATGGCGACGATGATGATGGACGGCGGCATGAAGGCCGACGGCGCGATGGATTCGAACATGTCCGGCGCCAGCACCGCGACGAGCGGCGAGCCGGGCGCCAAGACCGACGAAGTTACCACCCCGTCCGGTGGCGTGGTCCCCGGCCAGACGCCGAACTAAGCCGGTCCCCGCCAGCAAATGACGACAAGCCGTCCCGCCTCGCGCGGGGCGGCTTTCTTCGTGCAGTGACGCGTGGCGCACGGCGGAACCATTCCCCGGGTTCGCAGCGTTTATCCCGAAGAGCTCCATCCCCCTCGAGGAGATCGTGATGTCCCGTTTTTCCACCGCCATTCTCGCCGCGCTGCTCGCGCTCCCCGCCGCGCCGGTCCTGGCGCAGCAGACCGTCGGCGTCGCCCTGTCGAACCGCGAGAAGCGCGTCGCCGTGCCGGTGCGTCTGCCGGACGGGCGCATGGTTCTGCGCACCCGCAACAGTGGCGTGCCCTGGCTCTACGGCGTCGGCAGCGCCTACGGCAAGGCATCCGGCCTACCGCTGATCGGCGGCGTCACGCCATCGATCATCGCCTCGACGCCGTCCGGCGGCCTGGTTCCGGGGCAGGAGCCAGAGTAATCACCCCCGACAGCCCGCTTCGGCGGTGTCGCCTCGCAATCGCCCGCTTGGCGGCGGAGGATGCCTCCGCCAACGCAAAAAGGCCTGCCCGATGAAATTTCTCCCCGCGGTTCTTCTCCTCGCCCTGACCTTCAGCGCCTGCGCCCAGACCCCGGACGGCGTGAAAAGCGCCAGTTGGAGCCGCCAAGCCGAACTGATGGACGGCGCGGTACCGCGCTAGACGGGACGCCACACGCGGTAAGCTTGGCGACGCCAGAACCGCGCGGTTGGTCAGTTGCCAAGTGGGCTTCACATGCTTCGCAGAACAGCGTGGGCAAGTCGGACCTTCCGCCGCGCGCTGAGGGCGGGCGACGATCAACGCCACCCCGCAATTCAAGCGGAAACGATTGCGGGCAAGATGCTGCATGGTGCAAATGAGGCAACGCATCGATAACGGCTTCGATGCGGCGGCGGTGACATGCTGCGGGGGCAGGGGATCGCTATCGATGCGCCCTGCCGATATCGCGAAGACGCTCACGCCGCGCGCCGTCAAAACCGCTGGACGACGACCGGAGTAAGCACCGACTCGCCTCATCCGCCAATTTGGCGACGTTGCCTGATTGTGACCGCAATGAATCCATTTCGGGGCTGGTATGGGCCAAACAGGTGCGCCGCATGAGGCTTTAGTCGTATCCGGATCGCCCTGTCGCTCCTTGCCAAGCAGGGGTGCGTCCATGATAGTAGCCGAGGCCGCCGGGAGGGATCGGTTTGCCACAATGCATCGGCTTGTGTGTGAACCATGGTTCCGCAAGACCGGGCGCGAATTTTAAGGGAGGAATTACGTGACAGATATTCAATCCAAGGCCGTCAACCGCCGCTCGTTTCTGAAGAAGAGCGTGATCGGTGGTGGAGCGGCAGCCGCGGCGACCGCGCTCGCGACGCCGGCCGTACTGGCCCAGTCGCCGCTGGTCGTGAAGATGCAGACGTCCTGGCCGGCATCCGACATCTGGATGGACATGGCCAAGCAGTATGTCGACCGCGTCGAGTCAATGTCCGGCGGCCGGATCAAGATCGATCTTCTCCCCGCCGGCGCCGTCGTCGCGGCGTTCCAGGTGATGGACGCGGTCAATGACGGCGTGCTGGACGCGGCGCATTCGGTGTCGGCTTACTGGTACGGCAAGAACAAGGCGGCTTCGCTGTTCGGCACCGGACCGGTGTTCGGCGGCAATCCGACCACCATGCTGTCGTGGTTCTATCAGGGTGGCGGGCGCGAGCTTTATCGAGAGCTGACCCAGGACACGATGGGACTCAACGTCGTCGGCCTGCTCGGCTTCCCGATGCCGGCCCAGCCGTTTGGCTGGTTCAAGGAGCCGGTCAACAGCGTCGCCGATATCAAGGGCTTCAAGTACCGGACCGTCGGCCTTGCCGCCGATCTGATGCAGTCCATGGGAATGAGCGTCGCGCAGCTTCCGGGCGGCGAGATCGTGCCGGCGATGGAGCGCGGCGTGATCGACGCGTTCGAGTTCAACAATCCGTCGTCCGACATGCGGTTCGGCGCGCAGGACGTGGCAAAGAACTACTATCTCGGTTCTTACCATCAGGCGAGTGAGGCCTTCGAATTCCTGTTCAACAAGGACTTCATGGACGATCTCGACGAGGATCTGCGGGCGATCATGGAATATAGCGTCGAGGCGGCATCGACAGCCAACACGGCTTATGCGCTCGACAATTATTCCTCCGATCTGCAGAAGTTGCAGGACGAGAGCGGTGTGACCGTGCGCCAGACGCCGCAGGAAATCCTGCAGGCGGAACTGGAAGCCTGGAGCACCATGATCGTTGATCTGGAGGCCGATCCCTTCATCAAGAAGGTGCTCGACAGCCAGCGCGCCTGGGTCGAGCGGGTGACCTATTACGAGCTCCTGAACGCACCGGACTATCGCTTGGCGTACGAGCACTTCTTCCCGGGCAAACTGCCGAGCTGATACCCCGGCACAGAACAATCCAATGCCCGGCGGTCGATTTCCGCCGGGCCTTTCTGTAACCGGATCGGGAATCCATGGTCGCTTTCATTCGCTTCGCGGACTCACTGTCGGCAGCATTCGGCAAGGCCTTCGCCTGGCTGATCATCCTGATGACGTTCGGCACGAGCTACGAAGTGTTCGTGCGCTACGTCCTGAACGATCCGACGCCCTGGGCGTTCGACGTTTCCTTCATCATGTACGGAACGCTGTTCATGATGGGCGGAGCCTATACGCTGTCACGGGGCGGCCATGTGCGCGGCGACTTCCTTTATCGGCTCTGGAAGCCGAAGACGCAGGCGACCGTCGACCTCGTCCTCTATCTCATTTTCTTTTTTCCCGGGGTCACGGCGCTGATCGTCACCGGCTGGAAATACGCGGCCCGCTCCGTCGGTTACGGCGAGGTCAGTGTGAACAGCCCGGCCGGCATCCCGATCTTCCAGTTCAAAGCGGTCATGGTCGCGGCCGGTATCCTCCTCTTCATTCAGGGCATCGCCGAGATCTTCCGCTGTATCCAGTGCATTCGCACCGGATATTGGATGCGCGCCCATGAGGACGTCCAGGAGACCGAGGACGCGATCCTGAACAAAGCCACTGCCGCCGAAAGCGACGCCCATCCATGACCGATCCCCAACTCGCCCTCACGATGCTGGGGCTGTTCATTTTCCTAGTCTTCCTCGGATTTCCGATCGCCTTCACGCTGATGGCGATGGGTATCGGCTTCGGTTACTACGCTTATTTCGACGCCGACCGTATGTGGCGCAGCTTCAATCGTCTCGATGACCTCGCCGGCACATGGGACAGTCTAAGCCTTTGGGTGGACGGGTTCTTCAACAACCGCATCTTCGACCTCTTCATCAACCAGACCTACACGGTGATGAGCAACGAGGTTCTGACCGCAGTCCCGCTGTTCCTCTTCATGGGCTATGTCGTCGAGCGGGCCAATATCGTCGAGAGGCTCTTCACCACCCTGAACATCGCCTCCAAGAATGTTCCCGGCTCGCTCGGCGTTGCCGCCCTGATCACCTGCGCCCTGTTTGCCACGGCCACCGGCATTGTTGGCGCAGTTGTGACGTTGATGGGACTGCTGGCGCTGCCGGCCATGTTGAAGGCGCGCTACGACACGTCGTTCGCCGCGGGCATCATCTGCGCCGGCGGAACGCTCGGCATCCTGATCCCGCCCTCGATCATGCTGATCGTCTACGCGGCGGCCTCCGGCACCTCGATCGTCCGGCTCTATGCCGGTGCGTTGCTCCCCGGCTTCCTGTTGGTCGGTCTCTACCTCGTCTACGTCGTTGGCCGGTCCATCGTGCAGCCCTCGGTGGCGCCGAAACCAACCGACGAGGAAGTTCCCCACGTTCCGGCCCTGCGGCTGATCGTCATGATTGTGACGTCCTTCCTGCCGCTGGCCGTCCTGATTCTCTCCGTCCTCGGCTCGATCCTGTTCGGGCTTGCCACCCCGACGGAAGCCGCGGCCATCGGTGCGCTCGGCGGCTTGCTGCTTGCCGTTTCCTACCGCGCCCTGACCTTTCAGAGACTGCGGGAGTCGGTCTATCTCACGGTCCGTACAACCGCGATGGTGTGCTGGCTCTTCGTCGGCTCCTACACCTTCTCCTCGGTCTTTTCCTATCTTGGCGGTGAGACGGTCATTTCGGAATTCGTCCGTGGGTTGGATCTGTCGCCGCTGGAGTTCCTCCTGCTGGCGCAGTTGATCATCTTCCTGCTCGGCTGGCCGCTCGAATGGTCGGAGATCATCATCATCTTCGTGCCGATTTTCCTGCCGCTGCTGGAAATGTTCGGGATCGATCCGCTCTTCTTCGGCATCCTGGTGGCGCTGAACCTCCAGACGTCGTTCCTCACACCTCCGATGGCGATGAGCGCCTATTACCTGAAGGGGATCGCCCCGCCGGAGGTGAAGTTGACGCAAATCTTCGCCGGCATCATGCCGTTCCTCTTCATGGTCTTCCTGTCGATGGCGGTCGTCTACATCTTCCCGCAGATCGTCTTTTATCTGCCGGACGCCATTTATGGCAATTGATCCAAGGCTGCTCGCGCTGCCGGTTGCTGAACTCGCAAGCCGTCTGGCAAGCGGGGCGCTACGCACATCCGACTTGGCGGAGGCTTCGCTCATGCGGATCGCGGAGCGCGAGGAGGCGGTGGGTGCTTTCGCGTGGTTCGACGCCGAGTTCGTGCGCCGGCAGGCAAGGATCCTCGACGAATGGCGGGGCAGGGGGCGGGCCCTGGGGCCTCTCCATGGCGTGCCTGTCGCCGTCGCGGATACGATCGACACGGCCCGCGTCCCCACCCGCAATGGCACGTCCGCCGACGCGGAACGCGTACCCGAAGCCGACGCCGCCATCATGGAGCGGCTGCGCGCGGCCGGCGCCTTGCTGATCGGCAAGACGGAGACGGCCGAGCTCGGCTATCGCCATCCGCCGAGAACGCGCAACCCGGTCAACAAGGCACACACGCCGGGCGTCGCCTCGTCCGGCTCGGCGGCGGCCGTCGCTGCGGGCATGGTGCCGCTCGCGGTCGGCGTCGAGGGTGGCGGATCGGTCATCGGCCCGGCCGCCTATTGCGGTTCGGTCGGTTACAAGCCGAGCTTCGGCTCGATAGCGCGACGCGGCACGCTAGCCCTTGCTCCCAGTCTCGATACGCCCGGCGTATTCGCCGCTGATGTCGAGGGCGCGGCGATGCTCGCCGAGGCGCTGTTTGGATATGATGCCACCGATCCCGCGACATCGCATGCGCCGCATCCACGTCTTCTCGACGCGGCGCGCTCCGCGCCGCCGGTCAAGCCGACCTTCGCCTTGGTGCGCACGCCCTTCTGGGATCAGGCGAGCGCCGATATGCAGGGCGCGCTCGGCGAACTGGCCGAGCATCTCGCCGAGCGCTGCTTCGAGGCCGAGCTGCCGACGATTTTCGCCGAATGCGAGGTTCATTGCGCGCGCGTCCTTGAGGCTGAAATGGCTCGCAGCCTCGTCGGCTACGGTCAGCGTCACGGCGCGCTTCTCAGCGCGCCATTGCGCGAGACATTGGAGCGCGGCGGGGCCATCCTGGCACGCGACTATCTCGCGGCGAAGGACTGGCAGAGCGTCTACAGAGCCGGGATTATGGCGGTTCTGGACCGATGCGACGCGATTCTGACGCCTGCGGCGCCAGGACCGGCGCCCGAAGGGCTCGACAATGTCGGCTCACCGGTTTTCAATCGTCTCTGGACATTCGCCGGGCTGCCGACGATCACGCTGCCGCTGTTGGAGGCGGAGAACGGCCTTCCGATGGGAGTTCAACTGGTTGGACGCCTGGGGGAAGATGCACGTTTGCTGCGCGCGGCGCGTTGGCTGGAACAGACGATACTCAAAGGAGGAACGCCCGAATGACCCTGACCGAACGTTTGATGAGCGTTGTGGCTTTCGCGCTGTTCGTATTCTTCCTTGGAGTGCTGATTGTCTACGTTCCCCGCGTCGACCTGGGTGTGGTGCTTTTGGTGACCATCCTGCTTTGCGCCTACGACCTGTTCTGGCACAAGACGCCTGCGCGCGACTGAAGCACGGGGCTTGAAGCACCGACCGAAGACGGCCTTATTCCCGGAGTAACTCTACGAGATCGCACCGGGCTGACCCGGTGCCGGAACCTGCCGTGCTCCGCTTCCGTCTCGGCTGGATTTGCGAATTATCCTCGTATCTCGCTATAGGCCGCCAGCGCGCGCTCGCGCGCCGCTTTGTGGTCGATGATCGGCCTCGGATAGGTTTCTCCGAGCCGGACTCCCGCCTTTGCGAGGGTTTCGTCGGACGCGTTCCAAGGCGCGTGGATCGCCTTGTCCGGCAGTTCGGCGAGTTCCGGCGCGAACCGGCGGATATAGGTGCCGGCGGGATCGAATTTCTCGCTCTGGGTGACGGGATTGAAGACGCGGAAGAACGGCTGCGCGTCGGCGCCGGAGCCGGCCACCCACTGCCATTGCGCGGGGTTCGAGGCCGCATCGCCGTCGACCAGCGTATCCCAGAACCAGCGCTCGCCGTCGCGCCAGTCGAGCAAGAGGTCCTTGGTCAGGAACGAACCGACGATCATCCGCACCCGGTTGTGCATCCACCCCGTCTGCCAGAGCTGGCGCATGCCGGCATCGACGATGGGGTAGCCCGTCAGGCCCCGTTGCCATGCCCGTAGATCCGCGTCCGAACGTCGCCACGGGAACGCATCGAAGCGCTTGTTGATGTTCGTCGTGGTGAGGTTGTCGCAGTGATGGAGCAGGTGGGCATTGAAGTCGCGCCAGACCAACTCCTTCTTGAACGTGCGGATCGCATCGTCCGGGATCGATTGGCGGCGTGACGCATAGGTCTGGACCGTGTGCCAGATTCGGTAGGGCGAGATTTCGCCCCAGCGAAGATGCGGCGACAGACCGGATGTGCGATCCGCGGAGGGATTGTCGCGCGCTTCATGATAGCCGGCGAGATCATCGTTGCAGAACGTCTCCAGGCGTTCCAGCGCGGCTTTCTCGCCGGGCGTCCATGCCTCGGCGATGTCCCCCGACCAGTCTGGCTTCGTCGGCAGAAGCGCCCAGTCGGCGAGATTGTCCGATCGCGGAAAATCCTCCGGTTGCTTGAAACCGGCCGGCGCGTCGATCGGATCGCGTGGCTCGGATGCCGAGAGCTTCTTCCAGAACGGCGTATAGACCTTGTAATAGCCGCCGGTGGTCGTCTGGACCTCGTCCGGCTCGTGCAGGATGTTGGCGGTGAAGCGGCGGACATCGAACGCCGCGCCCAAAGCCTCCGCGATCCTGTCGTCGACAGCGCGTCCGGCCGGGTCGTAGCGACGGTTGAAATAAAGCGCTGTTGCGCCGACCGCCGCGATGATGTCGAGGAGCTCACCCTTTGCCGCGCCGCGCCGGAGCGTCAGCTCGGTGCCCTTGCCGCGCAGACTGCGAGCGAGAGCGTCCAGGCTGTGATGCAGCCACCATTGGTGAGCGCCACCGAGCGCGCGGATGCCGTCCGATGTCTCGTCGAGCACATAGAGCGGCACCACGGGCCGACCGGTGTCGGCCGCCGCGGCGAGCGCCGGATTGTCGTCGAGGCGCAGATCGTCGCGCATCCAGACGACGATCGGATCGCTGTGGGCTTTCGAGCTGTTGTCGTTCATGCAGGCGTCCCATCGTTGCCGATGGCCGATAGCTGGCGCGGCATGGCCTCGCGGCGAGGCGGATGCGACGAAATCGCAAGAGGCCGACGGATCAGACGACGCCGAAAAAAGAAGGTCGCCGGTGCGACACCGGCGACCTTCTTGAAAACTGGCTCCCCGAGCAAAATACAATCCCTTGTTTTTGCTGCTTTTATCGCAACCTAATGTGCCTTGCTCCTAACATTTCCGGTGGTTTAGTCGGGCACTCATGGCTATATGGTCGGCTGTAGCAACCACCTTCGGGTAGGGGCGGCGGTAGGATCAGATGGCACGCAACTTATTGACCACAACGAAGATCAAAGCCTCGGTCGATGGGAAATTGAGCGATGGCGACGGGCTGTGGCTTCATCGGAATCGGTCGGGCAATCGCAGCTGGGTCTTTATCTATCGCCGCAACGGCAGGCGCCGCGAGATGGGCCTTGGGGCACTCGATAGTGGGACGGCGAAGGTCGGACTGGCTGCCGCGCGAATGAAGGCCGACGAGATCCGTGAGATACTCGGCCGAGGTGGCGATCCATTTACAGAGATGGGCGAACGGCAGAGCAGGGCAGCGAAGGTGCCGCTCTTCGGTGCTGTCGCCGATGACTATGTGAATGCCATGGCAGTTCGCTGGAAGGGAGCCCGCACCGAAAACAGTTGGCGGCTTGCCCTTACCAAATATGCGAAGCCGATACGCAAACTGCGCGTCGACCAAATCGAAACGCCTGACATCATTCGATGCCTGCGACCTATTTGGGAAACGAAGACCGAGACGGCAACTAAGGTGCGGGAACGAATCAAGATGATCCTCGACCACGCCAAGGCGAACGGCTGGCGAACGGGCGAGAACCCGGCACAATGGCGGGGGCACCTAGACCAAATCCTGCCACCGCCAGAGAGTTTCAAACGCACTCACTTTGCGGCGATGCCCTACACCGAGTTGCCGGGCTTCATTTCGAAAATAAGGGGTGCTCGTGGTATCGCGGCGCGTGCCCTAGAGCTTATCATCCTGACCGCTGTGCGGAGCGGCGAGGGCAGGGGTGCCCGGTGGTCTGAGATGGATCTTGATCGGATGGTTTGGACGATTCCGGCCGAACGTATGAAGGGTGCCAAGCCACACCGGGTGCCGTTATCGCCTCGCGCCGCGCAGATTGTCCGCGACATGGCGGCAAATCGGATATCCGAGTTCGTCTTCCCAAGCGCGAAAGCTGGCGCGCAGCTATCCGACATGGCGTTCGCGAAGACGCTGAAGACATACGACGCAAGCGAATTCACAACCCATGGGTTCCGGTCCAGCTTTCGTAGCTGGGTAGGAGAGGAAACCACGTTCCAGCGCGAGGTCGCTGAAGCTGCCCTGGCTCACTCGGTTGGCGACGTTGTGGAGCGCGCATATTCGCGAGGCGACGCCCTGGAGAAGAGGCGAGCTCTGATGGATGCATGGGCGAACTTTTGCGAGGGGACCGCCTGATGGCGAACCTGAAGGATTTGGTTTGCCCTATTGCCAACGAGGTGCATTATAAAATGCACCAGGGAGTAGCACGCAGGTCAGAAGCACTTGCTATTGTTGTAAGGGAACTGGAAGCGGGTACCGCGAGCATCCCGCTTCAAAAGATTGCTGCTAAGATGCTTTCCCCGCAGACTTCGACTAGCAAACGTGGCCCGAAAAAGGGTTTTCCAAATGACTGGCTGGATATTTCGGAAGCCTACGATGCGCTGCGGGACGCTGGAATGGGGGCTGCAGAGGCGCGACTTGAATTGGCTGAACGGTTTGGCCGCTCCACGCGTACGGTTGACGACGCATTGGCATTCGCCAAAGACACCGGAAATATCGAATGATTACGATGCTTCCGAACCTGATTGCCAATTAACTTCGGTTACACGGAGGTCGCAAAAGCTTACAAGTTGCTCCACCAGCAAGAAAGGGTGAAGCAATGCATACCGACGATAACCACGCCCCGCGTCTAATTTCATTGAATGATGTGTGTTCCCTAACATCGCTTTCGCGCACGGCTATTAACAAGTTTCGCGTTTCGGGTGATTTCCCGGTCGATGTCAAGTTGGGCGAAAAGCGGGTCGCGTTCGTGCGCTCCGATGTCTATGCCTGGTTACAGCAGCGCATAGACGAAGCAATCGCAGGGCGCCGGAGAAAACTGCCAGTCGATCCCGCGAACGATGACTCTGTCCATCAGGCGGTGGCGTCGTGAGCGCCCTCGCGATCATCCCGTTCGATTACGGCAGCGTCGCTCCCGATCTGGCCGGGCGCCTGCGCAAACAAGCGGAGCGGATCAGGGAGCGGGTTACGCAGCAGACCAAGGATATGATTGAGACCGGCCGCGATCTCGCCGCCGTGAAGGAGGCGACCGCACACGGAACATTCGCGGCATGGGTCGAGGCCGAATGCGGGATCACTCCCCGGCTGGCGCAGATGTATATGCGCGCCGCCGAGTGGTCAGGCGAGAATGCGAAACTGATTTCGCATTTGCAGCCAACCGCTGTCCTCAAGCTCGCTTCGAAGAGTACGCCAGAGGAGGTCCGGCAGACCGTCGAAGAGCGAGTCTCCCGAGGCGAGTCCGTGGCGCCCCGGATCGTTGACGAGCTGCTGCGTGACGCGCGGGAGAAAAAGAAGGCGGATGCCGTTGCGGCCGAAGAGGCGGCCCTTAGCAAGAGGACGCGGGAAAGCCGGCGATTGAGAGCGGAGCGCATCGCCCGAGAGAGGGACGAAACCCACCTTCGCTACGAGGCGAAGCGCCGTGCCTCCGCCGAAGCCTGTGCTGAACTGGCTGCGCTCCTGGTCGAGCACCTGCCTGCAAATGCGTTGAGCCGTGCCCGCGACATATTCGACAGCGGCGACATCCCGCAAAGCCAATATGAGAGCGGCGAGCGTGTCGTCCCGCTTGTGCGTGACATGGATGCACTGCGCGAAGGCCGCCCACCATTGCCCGCGCCGAGCATCTGGATTCCGCAGCCGTTCCGGAGCGAGAAAATCGGCAACGCCATCGTCTTCTGCGGCGACTGCAGAGACGTGCTGCCGACGCTCTATCCGGTCGGGCATATCTTGACGGACCCTCCATACGAGGCACGGGCACACAAGAAGCAGATCCGCACCCATGCCGATGTCGCGTCAGGGCGGCGCTCCGAGCTCGGCTTCGACGCCATCACAGAGCCGCTGCGCACGTTCGTGACAGAGCATGCCGCGCGCCTGTCGAAGGGCTGGGCGCTGTTCTTCTGTCAGTCGGAGGCAGTCGGACGATGGCAGGGAGCCATCGAGGCCTCGGGCGCGAAGTACCGCGGCCCGGCGATCTGGGTGAAGCCGGATAGCAGCCCGCAGTTCACCGGCGACAAACCCGCGGTCAATTTCGAGACCATGGCGCTCGCCTGGTGCGGCGGCGGGCGCAGCGTCTGGAATGGAGGCGGGAAGCGCGGGACCTACACCTTCAACACCAACGGCCGGATGCGCGACGGCAGGCATCCGACCGAGAAACCAGTGCCGCTCCTCCGGCAGCTTCTACTCGACTTCACCAACCCCGGCGATGTCATCTTGGACCCGTTCGTCGGGTCCGGCACGACCGGCGTCGTGGCCGCGTCGATGGGCCGTCCATTCATTGGAATAGAGCGCGATCCGGAGTTCTTTCGCATTGCGTGTGAGCGCATCGAGACGGCCCACAGTCAAGGCCCGCTCTTCGCCGACAACGATAATAGACAGGCCGAACTACTGCCCGTCGCGCCGGCCGCATAACCGCCATCACCACCACAAAGGACCAACCATGCTTATTCTGAACGTCCGCCCGACGTTCGGGGAGAAGGTGCTCGCCACCTTCGACCTCGAGCTCGGCGGCAACCTGCGACTCTACAACATGGCCCTGCGCCGGACACCGGACGGGCGTCTGCGGAGCGTCGCGCCAAAAGCCCTCGGTAAGCACGCCGCGACGTTTGCGCCGGACCTCGCAGATCAGATCAGCCGGGCCGCGCACGCGGCTCTCGAAGGGGGCCGTGCAGCACATGCCAGCCAATAACATATCGCCGGAACACGTAGCCCGTGCCATCGGCGGCCGAGTCAGCGGCAATAAGGTTCTCGCGCACGCGCCGGGCCACAGGAATGGCGCGCCGGAGCTCTCGATTACCGTCGATCCGGCCGCGCCTCGCGGAATATTGGTGAACTGCTTCAGCGGCGAAGATCCTATCGAGATGAAGGATTGGATCCTGCGCCAATGCGGTGAGCCCGACTTCGCCCCTGGCGGCGACCGCGAAACGGCACCAGTCATCCGGTTGAAACCGAAGGCGTCGCCGGCGGCAAAGAAGCGATTCAACGACCGACATCTGATCCATGATGGCTACACCCTAGCGACGGCATATGATTACACCGACGCGGCCGGTGACATTGCGTTCCAAGTGCTTCGATACGAGCACCCCGAGAAGGAAAAGACCTTCATCCAGCGTCAGCCGGACGGCAGGGGCGGCTGGTTCTTCGGGCGTGGCGACCCGATCCTCTATAGGGTGCCGGACATCCTGGCGCGGCCGAACGAACCCGTCTTCTTCTGCGAGGGCGAGAAGGACGCCGATCGCTTGGCCGAGATCGGAGTGCTCGCCACCACCGTTCCGAACGGGTCGTGGCCTGAGGACATCGCGGCGCTTCGCGGACGCACCGTCTACGTCATGGCGGACAACGATACGGCCGGCGAGCGGAAGGCGGAGATCGCAGTTGAGAAGCTAACCGGCATCGCCACGGTTCGCCGCGTCACCCTGCCCGACCTCCCGGCGAAGGGCGACGTTTCTGACTGGCTAGACGCGGGCGGTGATGCTGGAGCGCTGACGGCATTGGCGCGTTCCTCCCCGCCTGTAGCCGCAAACCAGAACAAGCCCGACGCATATCCCGGCATCATCTCAAGCGGCGATTTCGTTCGGGGCTTCGTCCCGCCCGACTACCACATCGACGGCATCGCGCAGTCTTCGTTCCTGTACGCGCTGACGGCACAGACCGGCGCGGGCAAAACGGCCGTACTGCTCTTGACCGCAGCGCTGACGGCGCTGGGCGAGCCGCTTGGCAACCGCGAGGTGCGCAAGGGCCGCGTAATCTATTTCGCGGGAGAGAATCCTGACGATATCACCATGCGCTGGATAGCCATGGCGCACCACATGCCGTTCGATGTGGAGACGATCGACGTCCATTTCATAAAGGGCACATTCAGCATCCCTGCGATGTTTGAGAAGATCGAGGCGGACGTGAAAGCGCTAGGCGGAGTCGACCTTGTCATCGTCGACACGTCTGCGGCATACTTCCAAGGGCAGGATGAGAATGCCAATGTCGAGCTTGGCCGCCATGCTCGTGAGCTGCGCTCCCTGACGACACTGCCGGGGCATCCCTGCGTGATGGTCGCCTGCCACCCGACGAAGAATGCAGCTTCGGATAATCTTCTGCCGCGAGGCGGCGGAGCCTTCATCGCCGAAGTCGATGGAAACCTCGTCTGCGTCAAGTCCAGCGACGGCACAGTGAAGCTGCATTGGCAGGGGAAGCACCGCGGACCCGACTTCGAGCCGGTCATGTTCGAGCTTCAGACAGTCACCGCGCCGGGCCTGCAAGACAGCCGTGGTCGACATATACCGACCGTCATGGCAGCCGTGCTGTCCGGCGGCGAAGTGCGCCAGAAGGCAGCGGACGCACGTCGAGATGAGGATGCGGTCCTGCTATCCATCGATCGAGACGCCAGCCTGTCGCTTGCCGAACGGGCCGAGGCGCTGGGCTGGTATAAAGACGGCGCCCCGCATAAGGGGCGCGTCCGCCGGGCAGCCGATAAGCTGAGGCAGGAAAAGCTCGTTACCTACGTGCGGGGAAAATGGAAGCTGACACTGGCAGGTCAGGAAGCCGCGGTCGAGGCGCGTGGTGAGCAATACCACGCGGATGTTGCCGCCCGAACGGCAGCCGGAATCCTCGCCAAGCACAGAGCAAAAGCGGCGTGAGACATCGTGCGGATTGCCAAAAATCGGTCCGCACGACTTGTGCCGATTTTACACCCCATCGTGCGGAAATCGTGCGCGCGCACGAAACCGCGCACGACACGCACGAAAATCGGCAAATTGTTCAATGAAATCAATGCCGTGCGCGCGCACGGTTTAAAATCAAAAACCCCCATGAAGGAAGGGGGGATTTATCCCCTCCTTCCGGGTCGTGCGTGCGCGTCCTTTTTCTAGAGGGCGCACGGCGCACGATTTTTCCCGGCAGCCGACGCAGAGCGGCGCCTCAACTTGCGAGATCCGAATGGCTTTCAAAACCGACGACAACTGGTCGCCCAGCATGCACCGCGCCGCGCTCGCCGCATGGCGGCGGAACACCCCTGCGCACGACGGCGCGCTGATGCCAGAGCCGGCACGCCCTGTTGCCGGGGACCGACCGGCGGCGGAGCGTTTTGCAGCACTGAAGCGGTGGCGGCAGTGGTCCCGCAGAGACGAGCCGGACGGCACGAACTTTCTGCGTGCCGACAGCGATAACGAGGCGGTATCATCCGCGAGCATCGACCGCAGCCACGAAATCCGGCCTTCCATCGCAGCGATCAGGCGGGAACTTAAAAACGTCGAGATGCGCCAGTTCTGCCACGCCCAACTCGGCGGCGGTGGCGCGGTCGACTGCATCCCTGTCGGGGGCGACATCGACATTGAGGATGGCAAAATCGTCCGCATGGGACGGTTTCGCTTCAGCAACGGACAACAGGCGGAACGCTGCCTCCTGCTTTCCGAGTTCGGAAAGGTCCGCCTCGGTGCGGTGAGGATGCCTGCCGGGGCGCTCATGGACTCAGTCGACAGATCCGGCGCCGCACTCGGTCCGGGTCGGAGGCCGGTAGCGATTGTTGCGAGTAACGAATTCTTCGCTCAAGTGCTCGGCACCCCCCCTGCGCGCTACATCAAGGGCGGGAAGCGGCGGAAGGCGCGCGATATTCCCGTCCCGCCGCTGCCGCCTACCAGCATGACACTTAATGAGGCCCGCGCCTTCGTAGGTCTGCCTGCAGCCGAGAAGATGCCCGATGGCCTGCCTTGCGGCTCGCCCTTCGTGGCCGATAGCTTCATCGCGTTTGCGACAGTCGGAAAGCGCCCGCTCGCAGAGCCGCAGGACAACGCCGAGACCTCGCTCGCCGAGCGGCAGGAAGCCGAAATGATACGTCAGTCCCTATCCGACGACGACGCCAAGACGCTCGACGCCGCAATGACCGCTAGCAACTATGAGGAAATTGGCAGATCGCTTGGACATTGCGGACAATACGCTAGGCATGCCGGCAAGCGAGCGCTGATCGCTGCAAATGATAATCTTGCTGTCGCAGTAAAAAAGATTGCATCTTAGCTATACCTGTTTCCGGTTTCATCCGGTGAACATATAGCAGGCCTTCGCAGGTCAACTTAGCCGCCTCCGGGCGGCTTTTCTTTGCCCATTTCATTGCCAAGCACCCGCTTGGCTTCATACGACCAGAAAGGCGGTACAGTAATGCTGACCGGCGATACTCCCGTCGACTTCGGGGAGTACCAATTTACGATGTCGGAGGCGCTTGACGTTTCTGGCGTCAACGAGGGCGTCCTTCGCTCCTGGCTGGCACGCCAAGTTGTCGATGTAGGGTGTAAGCATCGCAAGCTGGGGGCGTGGCTTTTCAGTGGCCTCGACCTGATGAAACTTAAAACGATGGCGGATCTAATCGCGACGACTGGCATGCAGCCGGTCCATGCCGAGAAGGTCGCCGGACTAGTCGTCGACCGCTTCCTCGCGATGTCCACCCGCGACGTAGCTACCGGCGATCTTCTCCCGGAACTCCCGAACGGCGACCGGCGCGACACGCGCATCATCGTTTCCCTAGCGGGCGGAGAGCCGCAGGCGATTGTTGCGGAATGGGACGGCGCAACCTGGGCAGCGCCATTGCCGCGCCGCGGCGCCGAGAATGAGCGCTTCCGGCGTCCGCATGTCATCGTCCCGGCCGACGCCATCATTTTTGACGTCGCGGATGCCATGTTCGCGATCCTGGCGAGGGAGAAAGCGTGATGTGGCCTTTCTCCAGAAGCGTCACCGTGTCGGAAACGAAATCCGAACTCACGGATCCACTGTCTGAATCCTGGTTGGCGCTCACCGGCTGGTTCACCGGCTCCTCAACTGGAGTCGCGGTCAACGCGGCATCGGCCATGATGGTGCCCTCGGTAAACGCCGCCGTGAACTTGATTGCGACCACCGTGGCGACATTGCCGTGCAAGGTCTACGCCGTTGCGCCGGACGGCAAGGAGCCAGCGCCTGACCACCCAGCCTATGCGGTCGTGCACGACGAGGCGAACGACTGGCAGTCCGCTGGAAAGGTCCGTGAACTAGTCACGGTCGATGCCATCCTTCATGGCGATGGGTTCGGTTTCGTAAACAAAGCTGGCGGTCGTCCGGTCGAAATCCTGCATCTGCAGCGGTCCAACGTTGTGGTTGAATATCTCGACTCTGGTGAGCCCCGATATCGCATCGGGCAAGCGATCTACGGGCCGGACCAGATCATCCATATCCAGGCTCCCAGCCTAGACGGCAAGTGCGGCCTCGGTCTTCTGTCATCTGGCCGGAACGCGATCGGCCTCGCGATTCTCCTGGAGCAGACGAGCTCCCGCCTGATGAAGAACAACAGCCGACCGGGCGGCGTGCTGAGCTTCGAAGGCAAACTCACGGCGGAAGCAGCAAAGCGGGCCGGCGAGTCCTGGCGCGCTACGCATGGTGGCGAAGGCTCTGGCGGTGTAGCCGTGGTGGATAACTCGGCAAAGTATATGCCAGTTGCCTTCACCAGTGTCGAAAGTCAGCACGCGGAGCAGCGGGCGATACAGGTCGCCGAGATTTCGAGGCTCACCCGTGTGCCTGTGACGATGCTCCAGGCACTCGACCGTGGCACCTTCAGCAATGTCGAGCAGCAGACGCTGCAGTTCCTCCAGCTTTGCCTATTGCCATGGCTGAAGGCTTGGACCGATGCCTATCGGCGGACACTGCTTGCCCGCGATGACCGGGCCTCGCACTCGATCGCGTTCGTGGTGGACGATCTTCTTCGCGGCGACACGGCCACTCGGGCCGAGGCCTACGCGAAGTTTCGCGCAATGGGCGCCTTTACCGCGAACGACGTGAGGCGCCGCGAGAATATGCCCGCGCTCCCGGATGGCAACCAACTAGCCAGCCCGTACACGACGCCGGGACAGCCTGCCGCCGCGAACAATAACACCACACCCAATCGGGAGGCAGCAGCATGACGAAACGCGACCTTGGCGCCACCGTCGAGCTCGACACGAAGGCTATCGGCGAGGACGGCACCTTCACGGGCTACGCCAGCATCTTCGGCAACCGCGACGACCACCGGGACATCGTTATGCCCGGTGCCTACAAGGCCTCGCTGGTGGCGCGTCCAGCCTCCCGCGTGAAGATGCTTTGGCATCATGATCCGACGACGCCGATTGGCGTCTGGGACAGCATCGAAGAGGATGGACGGGGCCTGAAGGTCAAGGGCCGCCTCCTCTTGGATCTGGAGAAGGGCCGCGAGGTTCACGCCCTGATGAAGGCCGGCATCATCGACTCCCTGTCGGTCGGCTACCGCGCAGTCCGCCACCGGATGGACCGGACGAAAGGCGCCCGAATCCTGGAGGCCGTCGACCTCTGGGAAATCTCCGCCGTGACTTTTCCGAGCAACGCCGAAGCGACCATCAGCGGCGTCAAGCACCACCAGCCGACCGACTTTTCCAACCTCGTCGCCGCAATCAATTCGGCGCGCACATCCCTTTCGAAAGGCATCAAATGACCGCACTGCTGCAGCTTGAAACGAAATCCGAAGCCAACGAAGACGAGGCCGCTGGCTTCGATGAGGTGAAGGCCGCGCTGGACGCGCTGACCGGCGACTTCCAGAAGAAGACTGCCCCCCTCGCTGATCTCACCGAGCGCCTGGCGAAGTTGGAAGCCAAGGCCAATCGGCCGGCGGCGAACGACAACCGCCAGGAAGAGCCTGCTATTGAGCGCAAGGCTTTCGCATCGTTCCTGAAGTTCGGCGAGCAGCGGATGCCGGCCGAAGAGGCCAAGGCGCTGGTCGTCGCCGACGACACCCGTGGCGGCTATCTTGCGCCCGCTGAATTCAGCACCGAGATCATCAGGAACCTCGTGCAGTTCAGCCCGGTTCGCCAGGCTGCCCGCGTCGGATCGACGGCAGCATCTAGCGTCATACTCCCCAAGCGTACCGGGACTCCTACGGCTTCGTGGGTTGGAGAAACCGAAACGCGGACGGGGACGGAATCCGCCTACGGGCAGATCGAAATCCCGATCCACGAAATGGCCGCTTACGTCGATGTGTCGGTCCAACTTCTCGAAGATGCTGCGGTCAACGTCGAGGCGGAGGTCGCTTCTGACCTCGCTGAGGAATTCGGTCGATTGGAGGGCTCCTCCCTCCTGAATGGCGACGGCGTGAAGAAGCCGCTTGGTCTCATGTCGGCGACTGGCATCGACTTCAGCGTGTCCGGTTCTGCCGCAGCCATTACCGCTGACGGCCTGATTGACCTCGTGTATGGCCTGCCGGCATTTTATCGCAATACCGGCGCGTTCATGATGAACGGCACGACCTTGGCTGCCCTGCGCAAGCTCAAGGATGGTCAGGGCAACTACCTATGGCAGCCCAGCTATGCTGCCGGTCAGCCGGAGACGATCCTGTCGAGGCCTGTGGTCGAGGCGGTCGACATGCCCGACATCGCGGCAGGCACCTTCCCGGTGGTGTTCGGTGACTTCATGCGGGCGTTCCGCATCTATGACCGCGCCGCGATGTCGATCCTCCGCGATCCGTACAGCCTCGCGACTACCGGGAAGGTCCGCTTCCATGCTCGTCGCCGCGTCGGCGCTGCCACCGTGCAGTCCGAGGCCGTTCGCAAGCTGAAGATCGCGGCGAGCTAATCGCGACCGTCTCTTTCACCTTCCTCGGGGCGTCCGCTGTGGCGCCCCGCTTCATTTAGGAGAACACCATGCGAGACATCGCGAACAATATCGGCGTCGTCCAGGCGGTCGCACCGGCCGTTCTTAGCGCCACCAACACCAGCCCGGCGATCGACCTCATCGGTTTCGATAGCGCGGCTGTCATCGTCAACAGCGGCGCCATCGTCACGGCCGGCGACTTCACCGCGAAGATCCAGGAGAGCGACACCACGACCTCCGGCGCCTTCACCGACGTTGCGGCCGATGAGATGGTCGGCGCCTTCCCGGCGAGCCTTGCCGCCGACAGCGTGGCGAAGGTCGGCTACATCGGCAACAAGCGGTATGTCCGCACCGTCCTCACCAAGAATGGTGGCACTTCTATTGCGGCTGGCGTGATGGTCGTGAAGGGCCACGCGGCGGATCGTCCGGTCGCCTAACTAATCCGGCGGCGACATGCGAGGGCGACGGGCTCGTCCGGTAACGATCAGCGACCTCCCTGCCGCCACGCTCAGTAAGAGGGTCAAGGTCGCAAAGCCCATCAGCGGCTCGTGCTTCGGTGCGGGCCGCTCGTCATTCAGGAGAGACCATCATGCCGAGCAAGGGTCCGCGCCTATGCCCGTGCGGACGCACCGTGCCTGCAGGCCGCCCGTGTCCGTGCGCTGCAAGGCGCAAGGCTGAAAGCGACGCCAACCGCCCGTCACCAGCCGCACGCGGGTACGATGCCGCGTGGCGGGAAGCCCGAGCCAATCACCTTGCGCGCAACCCCTTGTGCGTATCATGCGGTCAGCCGGCCACGCTGGTCGATCATATCGCCAGCATTCGGAAGGCGCCGCACCGAAGGCTGGACCCGACCAACTTCGCCAGTATGTGCGCACCCTGCCACGGCCGCAAGACGGCGGCCGTCGATGG
>NZ_JAZHLK010000035.1:0-42380 GCF_036549515.1 Aurantimonas sp. E1-2-R+4
CTCCCGCAAATCTGATGAAACAGCCTTTCCCATGAAGCACCTCCTGCTCACAGAGAATCAAACCGAACATCAAATGGGAACCCGTCGATTCAAATTATTCGCCGGATGCTCTAATTTCGTGGGCGGTCGATTTTGGGCTCAAACGTGCGATAGAGAACGGGTCGCTACCATGCGACTTTCGCTGGCGCGCCTTTGCCAAACCTACTGGCCGCTATTTGGAATTGCGGTTTTCCCACTCCACCGCCTCGGTTAGCCAAGTCGACAACCCGAAGCGCCAGCCCCGCAATGTAGTATTTCGTGAGAACGCGAGGCTTCGAATTCCGGGTCTTTTTTCGGAACTTGAGGAGGATGAACCATTGTCGGGCGCTCCTCATTTTCTGCTCTTGCACGGCCACCAGGAACTCAATTTCGCACATTTTGGAGTGCCTTCCGCCAATTCCAAGACGAGATGGGCATGGTTGTCGCGAAACCTCATGAATCTCCCGCATGAGATGCCGGCCGAGGGCCCGGTAGCAGAAGATACAGATGTCGATCTGGACGCATTGAATCTGCTGAAAGAGGACATCGAACGGTGGATGAAGGACAATGACAGCTCCCGATAATATCCTTCAATTTCCGAGCGCCGCCCATGCAGATCGCATCGGGCGGCTCTTGATTCCTGAGCGTCTGACTGAGGCGCGGCTCGCTGCGCGTATCACCCAGACCGAACTGGCAGACCGGATTGGCGTGAGCCGTCAGGCGGTTTCCTCATACGAACAGGGAGATAAGAACCCCGAGCCAAGCGTTATGTCCAGGATATCAGATGCGCTGGAACAGCCGATCTCCTTCTTTACGAAGCAAGATCGCGGCGACTTTGGCAAGCATAGCGCCAATTTCTTTCGAAAAATGGGGGCGGATACGAAGCGACGTAACCAAGCCTGCGCAGTTTATGCGCGGTGGCTTTCGGCCGCCGCTTATGCATTTGATGAGATTGCGAACTACCCAACGGTAGATATTCCATCATTCGAACCTCGAGGCGGCAGCTATGATGAGGATGAGATAGAAGAATACGCTGAGCAGACCCGGCAGCATTTTGGCCTCGGTCTTGGCCCAATATCGAATGTTATTCGCTTGATGGAAACGAAGGGTGTCATCGTTTCGCGCTACAGGATCGAGGGAGAAAGCATTGAGGCGTTCTCCTATTGGTCTGGTCCCCGTCCGTTCGTCTTCCTCTCGTCAATCAAGGAGTCGGCAGCGCGGGCAAGGTTTGATGCTGCCCACGAGCTGGCCCACCTATGTCTTCATAGGTGGGTGGGGTCGGAGGAAATTGAAGATAAATTTCGATTGAAGGAAATCGAGCGTGAAGCAGATCGTTTCGCGGGCGCTTTTCTTCTTCCAAGAAAGTCATTCCCGAATGAAGTGTATTCCCCACGCGCCGATAGCTTTATTGATCTAAAGGCGCGGTGGAAAGTTTCGATCCAAGCGATGGTTTACCGCGCCAAGGATTTAGGACTGTTTGATGAACGGCAAGTAACTAACATTTACAAACAAATTTCTTTCAAANGATGGTTTACCGCGCCAAGGATTTAGGACTGTTTGATGAACGGCAAGTAACTAACATTTACAAACAAATTTCTTTCAAAAAATGGCGTACGATCGAGCCCTTAGATAGAGGCAGCAAAGCAATTCCGTTCGAGGAACCTCTCCTTTTGAAGAGAGTGGCGGAGTTGGTCTTCCAGAGCGGTCGATACGGCATCGATAGCTTCAAGTCGGATGTTGCGCTTTCGGCGCGCGATCTTGAGCGGCTGACGGGGTATCCGTTCGCTGAGGAGGGGACAGATATCGATCTTTCCCCCTCGTTGAAATGAACTCTTTCAAACTGAGACACTACCGTACTCGGCAATCGATTCCCAGTTGGTCGGATATGTCGAGGCATCGAACTCTCGAAACGTCGACGCCCTACGTCGCAGCCCCCAACAACACCACAATCCCCCCGACGATCAGCACGCAGCCGGCGAGTTCTAGCCGAGTTATGGTCTCGCGGAACCAGAACACCGACGAGGCGAAGGTGAAGACCAGCTCGATCTGGCCGAGCGCGCGGACGTAGGCGACCTTTTCCAGCGTCATCGCCGTGAACCAGCCGGCCGAACCGCAGACGCCGACGATCCCGACGAGCAGCGCGGGCCGCCAGGCCCGCGCGACGGCTTTCAGTTCCGCGCGATCCCTGAGCGCCATCCAGAGAAGCATCGCCAGCGTCTGGATACCGGTCGCGAAGGCGAGCGTCATCGCCGCCCGCATCGCCACTCCGCCATCGCCAAGCGACAGCGACGCCCAGCGAAAGCAGACCGCAGAGACGCCGAACAGCGCGCCGGAGAGAAGTCCGATCCCCGCCTCACGCGAGACGAGACCGTCGGCGAGCGCACTCCAGCCGCGCCGGCCGCCTGCCCCGCGTCCGGCGACCGAAATCAGCCCGACTCCGAACACGCCGACCACGATGGCGACGAAGGCCAGCGGCGCGATGGCCTCGCCGAGGATCAGCAGGCCGAACAGCGCCGCCTGCATCGGCTCGGTCTTGGAATAGGCCGTGCCAACCATGAAGTTGCGGAATGAGAACAGATAGACGAGCAGGAAGGTGGCGAGGATCTGCGCGATCCCCCCGACGGCGACGGCAAACAGGAACGTTGCGTTCGGCGGCGGGAAGTCCGTGCCGAGAAGGGTCCGAAGGGCGAAGACATAGAGGACGGCGAAGGGAAAGCCGAAGCCGAAGCGCGCGAAGGTCGCCCCGGTCGTGCCCATCCGGCCCTTCAACTGCCGTTGCAGCGCCGAGCGCAGATTTTGCAGGAAGGCGGCGGTGATGGTAATCGGAATCCAGAGCGGCACAGGCGATCCGTCAGCTTTGTCTCAACGCCCCTCGCTCTCCTATTCGGCGACGCTTGGCAAGGCGGCCGATTGCTCGAACCTCTGGACATCATGACCGCGCACACAGCCATCCGTCAGACCGCCGACGCGACGCCGCAGGATTTCGCCGACATCCGCGACTGGGTCTTCGATCTCGACAACACGCTCTACCCGCGCCACACGAACCTGTTCGCGCAGATCGATCAGCGCATGACTGCCTTCGTCTCGGATTTCCTGTCCCTGCCGAGAGACGAGGCGCGTGTGGTCCAGAAGGATTTCTACCGACGCTACGGCACCACCCTGCGCGGGTTGATGCAAGAGCACGCCGTCGATCCCGACGCCTTCCTGCAATATGTCCACGACATCGACTATTCGTGGCTCAGCCCCGATCCCGCGCTCGGCGACGAGATCAAGGCGCTGCCGGGGCGCAAGTTCATCTTCACCAATGGCGACCGCGGCCACGCCGAACGCACGGCGCGCCAGCTCGGCATTCTCGATCATTTCGAGGATATCTTCGATCTGGTCGCCGCCGGGCTCGTTCCGAAGCCCGCCTCCGAGACCTACGACAAGTTCATGGGGCTGCACCGGATCGACGCCGATCGCGCGGTCATGTTCGAGGATCTGGCGCGCAATCTCGAAGTGCCGAAGCGGCTCGGCATGCGCACGGTGCTGATCGTGCCGCGCAATCTGGAAGAAGCCTTCGGCGACGTCTGGGAGCACGAGGGCCGCGACGGCGAACACATCGACTACGTCACCGACGATCTGGCGACGTTCCTGCGGTCGGTGCGCTGACCCGTCGGTCGGTTCAGTTGCCGAGCAGCGACCGGCCTTTCCTGACGAGGCTGGCACCCCGGGCGAGCGCGGCTTTCCGCATCAACGCGATGTCGTAGGGACCAGCCGCCTGCACGGGCCGGTCCTCGTGGTTCGTCCTCGGTGTCATTTCCTTGGGCCGGGCGGCCAAACCGGCTTTCGCCGCCTCGCGATCCGCTCGGCTACCGGCGTCGCTGTCACTGCTTTCCCGCGCGGGAAATGTATCAGAGCCAATGGACTGGGGCGTGTCCCGGTCCTGCTGCTCGCGCATCATTGACGGGTCTGTGTCGAGATCGGGCATTCAGGTCTCCTCAACGGGGTGGTGGGCGGCGTAGCGGCACGCCCGTAGCGTTTGGTGAAAAACGCAGTGGTTTCGGAAGAAGTTCCGCAACGGCGAACCCGATTTTCGCTCGCGTTCTGGCGCTTTGGCGACCGGAGCGGCGCGGGACCCCGTTAAACCGCTTGCAATTTATGCGGTCAGAGGGGACGACGCGATATGCCC
Source organism: Aurantimonas sp. E1-2-R+4 (assembly GCF_036549515.1). Lineage (NCBI taxonomy): Bacteria > Pseudomonadati > Pseudomonadota > Alphaproteobacteria > Hyphomicrobiales > Aurantimonadaceae > Aurantimonas > Aurantimonas sp. E1-2-R+4. Next base: position 4,190 of record NZ_JAZHLK010000035.1, read on the forward strand.
TCAGTTACCGACGCAGAGGATTGGCAGGATCGAATCCTTCACCTCGGCGGTCGCATCCGGCACGCTGGCGAGCGGCTCGGACGCATCGGCCGTCTCATAGGCGATGCCGTTGGCCTGGAGGAAGGCTGCCGCGGCATCGGGCCGGATGGCGAAGTTGATCGACTGGGGAATGTCGCCGGTGGCGTCGGCGACGGCGACCGCGTTCAGCTTGGCTGTGACCACGCCGACGACGCGGCCAGCGAGATCGACCAGCGGTCCGCCGGAATTGCCGGGCTGCACCGCGGCCGAAATCTGCAAATAGCGCGGGTCGTTCATCAGGCCGAGCAGCGAAGAGACATTGCCGCGCGTCACGTTGAGCGAGTCTGCGAGAATCGAGCGCAGCGGATAGCCGAGCGCCAGAATGTCCTCGCCAAGACGTGGCTTGCCCGCCGAGATTTCCAGAGGCTCACCGAGCGCTCCGTCGACCTTGATCAGCGCGAGATCGTTGTCCGTGTCGATAATGGTCTGGCTGGCCGCGCCGAGATCGCCGACGAGAACCGTCCTGCAGGCCTTGACGACATGCGCATTGGTCAGGAGCCAGCCGTCGCGCGAAACGACGAAGCCGGTGCCGGCCATGTCGAATTCCCGGGCGACCGGTTGGATCGCACCGGAGCCGGTCTCGCCGGGAAGCTCGAAAACATGCGGGCGGTTCGGATAGGAATAGGCCATGGCATAGCGGGCCTCCGGCGCGCCGACATCACGCTTGCGCGCCAGCATCGAGGAGAATGGTTTCGCCTCGTTCGACGCGACCAGCGGCGCCTGCGGCTCGCCGGCAAAGGGATCGAAGAGATTCGACGCGACCACCGCATAGGGCGCCATCCGCCCCGCCTCACCGTTGGTGTAGGAGATCGAAAGGCCGCGCAGATCACCGTCCCGGCTCGCGAAGCGCATCACGTAGCTGCGGCCCGATTCCTGACCACGCAGAACGAACCACAGGCCGCCGAACTCGGCGTCGCTGACCGAACGCGTTTCCGTCGCCTGGCTCAGGACATCGAAGAGTCCCTTGAGGGTCTGTCCGGTGTCGGCGATGCGCACGGTTTCGATTTCGACAGCATCGTCAGCGGAGCGCCACAGATTGCCGACCTCGGTGGCACCGAAGTCACGCACCATTCCCAGAGGCAGCGCGGCGCGGGCACCGGTCGCGGCATCATCGACCAACGTCATGCCGAGAGCCTTCTCGGCGTCGTCCGACCGCGCGATCAAAAGTTCCAGCATCGCTTCGTCGATGATACCGCTTGGCGCCATCCCATGACGGGCCTGGAAGTCGCGGATAGCGCGCAGCGATGCGGCGTCGATGCTGCCATCGAAGGCACCGACATAGTCACCGGTCCAGGCGAGACGAATCTGCAGACCCTTGCGGAAATCGGCATCGGTCTGGTTGTTGTAGGCGATCGACAACTCGGACACCTGGGCGACGGCCGTCAGCGGCGCCAAAGGCGCGGTGGCCAAGGCTATTCCCGCTAACAGAACCTTCGTGAAGCGCCGCATGTCATTCCCCTCGCGTCCGGTGACACAAAAGAAACGCGAGAAGGTCGGATTCGATCCCGACCAAATTCATTTTTTCTTAAGAAAGGATGTCCGGGACCTTTCCACTTTGAGGAAAAGCTCTAGTCGCGCCGCTTGCGTCACTCGGCGGGCACCCGCGCCCGGACAGGGGTCAAGGTCTCCGTCTCGCCGAGGTCGACGGCCTCGATCCGCTCACCGCGCCGGATCAGTTTCTCGGTCGAGACGAGGATCTGATCGACGTCACGACCGGCTTGACCGAAATGGGTCTTCAATGCGGCGACGCGGGCGTCGAGCCGGGTCAGATCCTCCGTCAGGTGTCGGACCTCTTGCTGGATACGTCCGGCCTCGGCGCGCATCCGCGCATCCTTGAGGATCGCCTGAACGACCTGGATCGACAACAGCAGCAGCGACGGCGACACGATGACGACCCGCGCCCGATAGGCTTTCTGGACGACGTCCTCGAACCGCTCATGCAGCTCGGCGAAGATCGTCTCCGACGGCACGAACAGGAACGCGGTATCCTGCGTCTCGCCGGGAATGAGGTACTTACCGGCGATCGCCTTGACGTGAACGTCCATGTCGCGCCGCAGCCGGCTCGCGGCAAAGTCCCGGGCATCGTCGCTCTCGGCGTCGCGCAGCGCGCTGTAGGCCTCGAGCGGAAACTTCGCGTCGATGGCGAGCGAGGGCGCGCCGTTCGGCATCTTGATCAGGCAGTCGGGGCGCTTGCCGTTGGAGAGCGTCGCCTGGAATGAGTACGCAGCGCTCGGCAGTGCGTCGGCCACAATCGCCTGCATCCGGCCCTCGCCGAAGGCGCCGCGCGTCTGCTTGTTGGCGAGAATGTCCTGCAACCGCACGACCTCGCCGGCCAAATTCCGGATTTCACCCTGGGCGCGATCGATCACCGCGAGGCGCTCGGACAAGGCGGACAGCGAGGCGTTGGTCGTGGTGGTGGTCTGGAGGATCGACTGCCCGACGCGCGAGGTTAGCCCGTCGAAGCGCTCGGCGAGCGTGCGCGTGAGGTCCGCCTGTCGGGCGCCGAAGATCTCGGCCATCGTCTGCATCCGACCGGTAATTTCGGACTGGGATTTCAGCACCGCGTCCAGTCGATCGGACGATTCCGCCTCGCGGCTTTCCACCAGCTCCAGTGCTTCCCGCGCGGCGCGGCGGGCGCGCAGCCAGAGGACGAGGAGGAGCAACAGCAGGCCCGCCAGAACCAGGGCAAAGACCGGGACTGCATGGTCGCCGATCGTGATGATGGGCGTCGTGAGAAGGGCGGCAAGAGCGTCGCTGTCCATGGTCCGACCCTAGATTCGATTCGTTAACGAATTGGACCAAAGCACGAACATTGCTGCGCTGGAAGTATCAACGGCGCATGGAAGCCCGTCCGCATGTCGGCACCGCACCGATTGACCGCGATTGTGTCAGCGATTACCTCAGCGGCCATGACGATCAAGCCTCTCATCATTCTGCCGGATCCGATCCTGCGCCAGACCTCCAAACCCGTCGAAACGGTTGACGAGCGCGTCAAGCGGCTGGCCGACGACATGCTGGACACGATGTACGACGCGCCCGGCATCGGGCTCGCCGCGATCCAGGTGGGCGAACCGCTTCGCCTGCTGGTCATCGACGTGTCCAAGGAGGAGGACGACAAGGCGCCGCAGGTGTTTTTGAATCCCGAGATTCTGGCCGAGTCCGACGACCGCAATGTCTATGAGGAAGGTTGCCTGTCGATCCCGGACTATTATGCCGAGGTCGAGCGGTCCGCCGAGGTGACGGTCCGCTATCTCGGCCTCGACGGCAAGATGCACGAAGAGACGGCGGACGGCATCCTGGCCACCTGCCTCTTGCACGAGATCGACCATCTCAACGGCGTCCTGTTCATCGACCACATCTCCAAGCTGAAGCGGGACATGGTGGTAAAGAAGTTCACCAAGGCGGCCCGCAAGGCCATCGCGTGAGCCGGCGATGACGCTGCGCGTCGTCTTCATGGGGACGCCCGCCTTCGCCGTCCCGACCTTGCGCGCCATCCACGCCGCCGAACATGACATCGCCGCCGTCTACACCCAGCCGCCGCGCAAGGCCGGGCGCCGGGGCCTGACGTTGACCCCTTCCCCCGTCCAGACCGAAGCCGAACGGCTGGGGCTGGACGTTCGCACGCCGCTGAACTTCAAGGACGAGGCGGAGATCACGGCCTTCACGGCACTGGAGGCAGACGTCGCAATCGTCGTCGCCTATGGCCTGTTGCTGCCGCGTCCGATTCTCGACGCGCCGCGCCACGGCTGTCTCAATGGTCACGGCTCGCTGCTGCCGCGCTGGCGCGGCGCCGCGCCGATCCAGCGGGCGATCGAGGCTGGCGACGCCGCCACCGGCATGATGGTGATGCGCATGGAACTCGGCCTCGATACCGGCCCGGTGGCGCTGGCCGCCGAGACGCCGATCGGCCAGACCGAAACGGCGGGCGAATTACACGACCGGCTCGCGGCGATCTCGGCCGATCTGATGGCCGAGGCGCTCGAAAAGCTCGAAGCCGGTACGCTGACCTTCGAGGACCAGAACGCGATCGCCGCGCGGACGGGGCGTGCGCCGCTCTACGCCAGGAAGATCGACAAGGCCGAGGCCGCGCTCGACTTTACCGGTGAAGCCCAACCGATCGCGGCCAAGATCAACGCCTTCTCGCCGTTTCCGGGCGCCTGGACGACGCTGTCGTTCGGCGGCAAGCCAGAGCGGGTGAAGATCCTGCGTGCCTCGGCCGAGACGGGCGCGGGCGCGCCGGGCACGGTGCTGGACGGCCACCTGCTCGTCGCCTGCGGTTCGGGGGCGGTGCGTCTTCTCGAACTGCAACGCGCCGGCGGCAAGCCGATGGCGGCGGACGACCTTTTGCGGGGATCGCCCGTGCCGGCCGGCAGCGTCGCCGGCACCGCCTGATGCCCCGATACAAGCTCACCATCGAGTACAACGGCAAGCCCTATTGCGGCTGGCAGCGCCAAACCAGCGATCCCTCGGTGCAGGAGGCCGTCGAGACCGCCATTGCCGGTTTTTCCGGCGAGCCTGCTGTGCTGTTCGGCGCCGGGCGGACCGACGCCGGCGTTCATGCCACCGGACAGGTGGCGCATCTGGATCTGTCGCGCGAATGGGACTGCGACGTCATACGCGACGCGCTCAACGCCCATTTGCGCCGCGAGGCCGTCGCGATCCTCGACGTCGAGCGCGTTGATGAGGATTTCGACGCCCGCTTTTCCGCCCGCAAGCGGCATTATCTCTACCGCATCTTCAACCGTCGGCCGCCGCCCGTGCTGCTCGCCGGCCAGGTCTGGTGGGTTTCCAAGCCGCTCGACGTGGACGCGATGCATCACGCCGCCCAGTGTCTCGTCGGCACCCACGATTTCAACACCTTCCGCTCCGCCCATTGTCAGGCCAAGAACCCGATCCGCACGCTCGAACGCCTCGACGTCCTCAAGGGACCCGGCGACGAGATCCACATCCACGCCATGGCCCAGTCGTTCCTGCACAACCAGATCCGCTCCTTCGCCGGCACGCTGAAGCTTGTCGGCGAACACCGCTGGAGCGAGGAAGACCTCGTCACCGCGCTGAAATCGCGTGACCGCACCCGCTGCGGCCCGGTGGCGCCGGCCGACGGGCTGTATCTGACGCGGATTGAATATGGCACGGCGCCGAAGCGCACACTGCCGCCTTATCCCGGCTAATATGGCCTGATCAGATCAGCGGAATGCCGGTCAGGTCCATCACCGCGCCATAGCTGACCAGGGCAGCGACAATCATCAAAATGGTGACCGCCACGGCGCCGCCCAGATCCTTGCCGGTGGCAAAGAAGATCAGCCGCACGGTGAGCGCGATCGAGGCGAGGGTGACGAGCGCGCCGAGCAGTGCCGTTCCGCCACCCATGCCGACCAACAGCACGATCAGCCAATAGGGCGCGAACACCCAAGCGAGCATGGCACCGCCCCAATTGGTGGCGACCACCAGCGGCACGATCTTGCGGGAATAGCCGATCGGCTTGGCGACCAGCATCAGGACGAGGATCGGCAGCACCCATGCGAGAACATCGGCCAAGGCGTGCGCGCCATAGACGGCGACCGGCCCCATGTCGGTGGCCCGGCCCTCGCCCTGGACCGATTCGAACTCGATCCATGACAGCGCGATCGGCGGCAGCGCCACCACGATGGCCGAAAAGGACTGCCAGAAGCCGTCGGCGGACAGATCGAGGCGCTTCAGCCCCTCGGCCCGGCCGGCCATCAGCAAGGCGGCGCCCGAGAAAAAGCGGACGATATCGTCGATGCTCGGCACCAAGTCAGGCGTGGGCGGCGAACCAGCGGGCGATGAAAGCTTCATAAATCCTCGTCAGTTCCTCGAGGTCGGACAGGGCCACCCGTTCATTGGCCATGTGCATAGTCTTGCCGACAAGACCAAATTCCACAACCGGGCAATAATCCTTGATGAAACGCGCGTCCGACGTTCCTCCCGATGTCGAGAGTTCCGGCTGACGCCCGGTGACATCAGCGATCGCGTCGATCAGCGACTGGGTCAGGGCATCGTCCCGCGTCAGGAACGCTTCGGCCGGACGCTCGCGCCATACGATCTCGACCGCCGCCGCCTCGCGGCCGGGACGGAACCGCTGCGAAGCCGTGGCTGCTTCGATGCGCCGCGTCAGTTCCTCCTTTAGGCTCTCCGGCGTCCAGCGGTCGCTGAAGCGGACATTGAAGAACAGGCGCGCGCGCGCCGGAATGACGTTGACCGACGGATTGCCGGTATCGATCGAGGTAATTTCGAGGTTCGAGGCCGGGAAGCGCTCGGAGCCCGCGTCCAGCGGCTCTGCCATCAGCACCTCGGCGATCGCAACGACCGCGCGCACCGGGTTGTCCGCCAGATGCGGATAGGCGACGTGGCCCTGCCGGCCGGTGACCAGCACCTCCGCCGAGAGCGAGCCGCGCCGGCCGACCTTGATCATGTCGCCGAGCGCTTCGCGGTTGGTCGGCTCACCGACCAGACAGGCGTTGAAATCTTCGCCTCTCGCCTTGGCCCATTCCAGAAGCTGCACCGTGCCGTTCACCGCCGGTCCTTCCTCGTCGCCGGTGATCAGCAGCGAGACGCGGCCAGCCGGGGCGCCGTGATGGGCGACATGGCGCCCATAGGCGGCGACGAAAGCGGCGATGCCGCCCTTCATGTCGACCGCGCCGCGCCCGTAGAGCTCGCCATCGACGATCGCCGCCGAGAACGGGCCTTCCCGCCAGTCGCTTATCTCGCCCGGCGGCACTACGTCGGTGTGCCCGGCAAAGACGAGATGCGGGCCGGACGACCCGGCGCGGGCGAAGAGGTTCTCGACATCGGGCGTACCCTCACCGGAAAACACCGGGCGCTCGACTTGAAAGCCGAGCGGCGCCAGCATGGCTTCGAGCGCGGCCAGAGCGCCGCCCTCGTCGGGGGTCACCGACGGGCAGCGGATCAGGCGCGAGAGAATGTCGACGGGATCGGTCATCTGTGTCATGGCCGCGTCAGATAGACCAATTGATGCAGGCTCGCCACAGGCACGCGATAAGTCACCGTCATAGCTGCGGAAAATCGAGCAAAGAATGGTTTCGCCACCTTTCCGCCGCGAAGCGGACCAACGGACTGGGCGCGGCCGGTTTGTTGAGAGAAAAGTGCATGCGAGTGTCGGAGTTCATGATTCCAGCGACAAGGCGCGCCGTCACGGCGTCGACGTTCGCGATCGTCGCCATTGCGAGCCTTACCGGTTGCGTCGCTGGCGGCTCGCCGCTGGCTACCGCCCTTGAGACCGCACAGACCGATACGGCAACCGAGGCGGAGGTCGCCGCCCTGGCCACGGGAGTCGCCCCGTCCGACGGGGACGTCAAGATCGCGGCCCGCGAGGCGAAACAGGCCACCGAGCGCGGCACGATCTCCGGCAGCGCCGCCCTCGACCGGATGATCGAAAAGCACGCACGCGAAAACGGCATCCCGCCGGCGCTGGCCTATGCCGTCGTGCGCGTGGAAAGCCGCTACAATCCGAAGGCGCGCGGCGCCGGCGGCGTCTACGGCCTCAGCCAGATCAAGCCAGCCACGGCCCGCAGCATGGGCTTTTCCGGATCTCCCAACGCCCTTTACGACCCGGACACCAACCTCACCTACGGCATGAAATATCTGAAGGGCGCTTGGGAACAGGGGGGCCGCGACGTCTGCAAGGCGTCGATGAAATACAAGGGCGGGCTGCGCACCACCCGGATGAGCAAATCGGCCGCCCGCTATTGCTCCGCCGTCAAGGCGCATATGGCCGAGATCGTCAAACGGCGGCGGATGCCGGCTGTGGTTGAGGCGCCTGCCGAAGAGCCGGGTCTTATCGGAACGCTCGTCGCCGCCGTGACACCGTCGGAGGAGCCATCAACGTCTACGAAGACGAGGGTTCGTGCCGTTTCAGCCAAGCCTGTCCAGATAGCGGCGCCGGAGAAGGTGGCCGACCAGGTCGCTGTCGCCGCCGCGCCTGCCCCAGCGCCACAGATCGAAAGCGCGGCGGCAACCGGCGGCCAGGCCGCGGTTTCAGGAGACGGCGAAGCCAAGGGCGGCCGGATCGTCGCAGCGACTGCCGTGGTCGCGGACGATGCCGCGCTCGCCGCGCGCATGACCGGCACCGCCGCCAAGTAGCGTCGGCTCAGTCGCGATCGACGATGACCAGCATCGGCCCGAGCCGGTCGCGGCGGTAGTCGATGCCGGCATCGGGATAGGCAAGGCTCGACACCTTGCCGTCGAAGAACAGCGCATCGCGGCAGCCGAGCCGGGCCTCGAAGAACGTCGCGAAATCCCAGAAATTCACCGGCTCGCGGGACAGGACGAGGCGTACCGTCCGGCCGTCCTCGCTGGCGCAGACGCCGTTGCGCACATAGCGGCTGTCGGAACCCTCGATGAAACGGGGATGCAGCCGGCCGTCGATCAAGAGCATCGGCCCCGACTGGGTGGCGAGCTCCGGGGCGTGGTTGCCGGCGAGATAGCGCTCCGTATCGCGGACGTAAGCCTTGCCGTTCTCGATGAAGAACACCCCGTTCGGCTGCATCGAGAAATTGCCGCTACCGGTGCCGCGCACAGCCTGCTTCAGCACGCGCCCGTCCTGCACGGCGAGTCCCACCGCGCGGCGATCCTCGTGATACATGCCGGCGTTCATGATCAGCCGCAGGCGCCGGTCGCCGACGCTCGCCGCCGCCTTGGCAAAGGTCTCGTAAGGCTGTCCCGCCGCGTCCTCGGACCGCAGCATCACCGCGTAGCGGTCGAGCGGGACGTCGCAGACGATGTAATCGACGCCCCCGGCGGTTTCGGTCCGGCAGAGACCCTGATGGTCCGGCGGAATCGCCGGCGCCGGCTGCAACCAGCCGAACAGGCCGCCGAGCGCGGCGAGCGACAACGGCCAGAAGGATTGCAGTCTCGCCATCTCATCCTCGCTCAGGCCCGGGCTGATGCAGTCCGGCTAGTGCATCAGACTAAAAAGTGGAATCCGGTTTTGGATTATTCCGATGCTCAATCAAAATGTTAGAGCGTGCTTTGTGCGCCCGAACGGACGCACTGCACTCTACCCGCGTCAGTTGCGCAGCAGCTCGTTGATCGAGGTCTTCGAGCGCGTGCGCTCGTCGACCCGCTTGACGATGACGGCGCAATAAAGGCTCGGGCCGGGCTCGCCATTGCCCATCGGCTTGCCGGGCAGCGCGCCGGCGACGACCACCGAATAGGGCGGCACCTCCCCATAGCTGATCTCGCCTGTGGCCCGGTCGACGATCTTGGTCGACTGGCCGATGAATACGCCCATGCCGAGCACGGCGCCCTCGCGCACGATGCAGCCCTCGACCACCTCGGAGCGCGCGCCGATAAAGCAATTGTCCTCGATGATCGTCGGACCGGCCTGCATCGGCTCCAGCACGCCGCCGATGCCGACACCGCCCGACAGATGCACGTTCTTGCCGATCTGGGCGCAGGAGCCGACGGTCGCCCAGCCGTCGACCATCGTACCCTCGTCGACATAGGCGCCGAGATTGACGAAGGACGGCATCAAGACGACGTCCTTGCCGATATGGGCCGAGCGCCGCACGATGGCACCGGGAACCGCCCTGAGACCTGCCGCGCGGAAGCGCGTTTCGTCCCAGCCGGCGAATTTCGACGGCACCTTGTCCCACCAGGTCGCCCCGCCGGGGCCACCCTCGATGACCTGCATGTCGTTGAGCCGGAACGACAACAGCACCGCCTTCTTCAACCACTGATGCACCGTCCACTGACCATCGCCGCCACGGGTTGCGACGCGGGCCTCGCCACGGTCGAGCAGGTCGAGTGCCGCGTCGACGGCGTCGCGAATCTCGCCCGTGGTCGATGCCGAGACGCTGTCGCGGTCCTCGAAGGCTCGTTCGATCGTGGTTTCGAGAGCGGCGCGGTCGGGCGCGGTCATCGGCAAAACTCCTGAAAATCGGGGGGGGCTTCAGGGCCTCAAGACCCTGTCCAAATCGGCGCGGACCCTAGTTGAAGGGGGTGAAGCGGTCAATGAAACCGCACGGGCAAACCGAACGAGGCCTCGATAATGCAGCAACCACCCCGCGACCAGCATGGCTGGGATCCGTTTCCAAGTTCGCAGCGGGACAAGGAGGCCACCAAGGACCAGGAGCACACGCCGCAGACGCTGTCGCCGACCTACCGCCTCGCCTTCGACGACGCCGACTTCCTGACCCGCGAGGAATTGCGCGGCGTGCGCCTGCAACTCGAGATGATGAAGCCCGAGATGGCGCTGATCGAGGCGGGCATCCTGTCCACGGTCGTCCTGTTCGGCGGCGCCCGCATCCCCGAGCCCGGCACCGATGCCTGGGCGGCCAAGAACGACACCCAGAAGCGCAATCTCGAAGCCAACGCCCGATTCTATGACGAGGCGCGCAATTTCGCGCAATTGGCCTCACAGCACTCGGCGGACAGTTCCGGCGGCAAGGAATTCGTCATCGTCACCGGCGGCGGCCCCGGCATCATGGAGGCCGGCAATCGCGGCGCTGCGGATGTCGATGCAGTGTCGATCGCGCTCAACATCACCCTGCCGCACGAGCAGGCGCCGAACCATTTCGCCACGCCCGATCTGTCCTTCAACTTCCACTATTTTGCGATCCGCAAGATGCACTTCCTGCTGCGGGCGAAGGCGATGGCGATCTTCCCGGGCGGCTTCGGCACCATGGACGAGCTGTTCGAGGCCCTGACGCTGATCCAGACCCAGCGGATGCAGCGCATCCCGGTGATCCTGTTCGGCGAGGAATTCTGGCGGCGGGTGATCAATTTCGAGGCGCTGGCCGAGGAAGGCACCATCGCGCCCGAGGATCTCAACCTCATCACTTTCGCCGATACGGCGGAAGACGGCTGGAAGGCAATCCGGACGTTTTACGAATTCTGAGGGGAATGTGAGACGCCGGCGGAGTGCCGCTCAGCAACCTCCGCCGGTCAGTCGATGCTCGCGCCCATCTGCGCACGCAACTCGGCGCAGCGGTCGCTGACATTCTGGCGTGGCGTGAAAATGGTGAAGTCAAAGGGAGCCGGCGCCGCCGGCGTCAGTCCATAGTCAGCAGGCTGGCCTTCGCCCTCGGCGACTTCGACCATCTGCACCGACACCGCGCGCGATTGCGGCTCGCGCTCGGCCAGGATCACCGGCACCGCCCAGTCATTGCGGACATGACCGGAACCGGCGATCAGCACCGCGCTGCCGGTCTCGCCGGCCGCGCCGATCATCGCCTCTGCCAATGCCCCGTCACGGGCCCGCTGCACCAGCGTCATCGGCGCGATGGCACCGTCCGGCATCAGCCCGCAATGGGCCTCGCGGATCGTTTCGGCCAGTTCCGCCGATTGCGCCGCTGGCATTTGATCGTCCAGCCCCCACCGCCGCACATCGGCGTCCTTGAGCGCCGTAACGCCGTCCTCGGCGATCGCCCTGACGGTCTCGCGATCGAGATTGCCCGCGCGGATCGGCAGATCGTTCGCCACGGCAGAGTCGAAGATTGGCCGATACAGCGAGAAGTCCGGCCAGCCCCGTTCGGACCATTCGAGCCGCTCGGCCAGCGTTGCGAGATCCTTGATATCGCCAGCCTCGAACCCCGCCAGAATGTCGGCGAAGCCTTGCGGGATCATTTCGAAGACCACCGAGGGCTTTGCGCCCAGCTTCGCCAGCCCGCCGATAATGTCGGACTGGATCAGATGGTGGTCAGGATTGTCGTGGATTTCGCCGAGCAGCACGTAGCGGGCACCGTGCGCCGCGCCCAACAGCGCGTCCTGGCTCGACGGCGTGCCATCGGCGCCGAAGACCTGGCCGACCAGCGGGTTGTCGGCGAAATAGGCGGACTGCCAGGCGGACCGAGCGGGTTCGGGCGGTGTGTCGATCACCGCGGGCTGGCGATCCGCCGAAGCGTCCCCGTCCGCCTCGGCGATTTTCAGGGCTTTGGCCTTGGCGTCGCCGGCAGCGGCCAGACGCTGCAGCGAGCGCGCCGCTTTCGGCACCGCCTGAGCGGGCAGGAGGCTATTCGCGGGGATCATCTCCAAGGCGTCGTCGCCGTCCCCATCGAAGGGTTCGACGGTCGCGACGGCAACATCGGAAAACGGGTCGTCCCCATCACGGCGATAGGAAACCTCGACCCGTGCTTCGCGCTCGGGCGGCACGAATTCGGCCGTCTTCACGGCTTCGCTGGGAACCGTCGGCGTCAGGCGATCGGTGGTCCCGACGAAAACGGTGCCAAGACCTGCGAGCAGCACGATGCTGGATGGAACCCAGACGGAACGGTTCAAACGGCTTTCCCCCCAAAGCTGATGGAACGCCCGCGAATCGCGCCGCCATCGATCAACAAGTGATCGGCACAGGATGTGGCGAAACTATTGCAGCAGCCACCATTTCAAGGAAAAAGCGCCGGAAACCGCTACTCAATTGCCGAATTCTTAGGATTTTGCGTCGGCTTACCCTGCCGGAGAGGGGCAGACGGTCCGATTCTCGTGTCGGACCGTCCGCGTCGCCTCCCCAGGCAACTCCCGCCGCGTGGCACTGCGAATAGACTTCGCGTGCCCTCCTCGGGTTCCGCAGAATTGGCATACAGAGCGGTCCGCAGACGCGATAGGGACACGCCGCAACACCCCGATGCTTTCGACCCACATCCTCAACGAAGGCTTAAATTAGCTGTGGATGACCGAGGCGGCCGTCACAATTTTGCGGCTATCGCTTGGCTAGGCCAACAGGTCTCCGGCAAGCCCGCGCGGGCCTCGAAATCGCCGATCGCGCGTCGGGTCTTGAAGCCAGCGAGCCCATCGGCGCCGCCGACGTCGTAGCCCTTTGCCTCCAGCTTTGTCTGCATCCGCGCGACGTCTCCGCGCGTCATGCGATCGGTCTTCGCCCACCGCCCTTGCAGCGATCCCGCGCCTTGCATCCTGTCGGCGACATGGCCGACGAACAAGGCGTAGAGGTCGGAGTTGTTATACGCCTTGATGACGTAGAAGTTCGGCGTCGCGATAAAGGCGGGGCCGAAGCGCCCGGCCGGCATCATCAAATGCCCCTGCTCCGTCGCCTCCTGCGGCGGAAACGGACGGCCGGAGACGCGTGTCACGCCGGCGGCGACGAACTCGGCGATCGGACGGCCGCGTTCCGGCCCCTCATTGGCGCAGGAAACGCCGGCCGGCACGACGGCCTCGAAGCCCCAGTCCCGGTCCGGTTGCCAGCCGCTCTGACGCAGATAATTCGCGATCGAGGCCAGCGTGTCGGGCACTGAATTCCAGATGTCCTTCTTGCCGTCGCCGTCAAAATCCACTGCTAAAGTGAGGAATTTCGACGGCATGAATTGCGGCTGGCCCAGCGCCCCGGCCCAGGAAGATTTCATCTGCGAGACTTGCAGATGCCCGTCCGCGACGATTTCGAGCGCCGCGAGGAGTTCGTCCCGAAACAACGCCTTGCGCCGCGACAGATAGGCCTTGGTGCCAAGCACTTCGAAGGCGTTTTCCGGGATCTTCGCGTTGCCGAAGGCCGATTCGCGGCCCCAGATCGCGACGATGATCGGCGCCGGCACGCCGTAGCGCGCCTCGATCCTGTCGAGCACCGACTTATAGCGGGCGATGAGCTTGCGCCCGGTCGCGGCATTGGCGGCGACGGCCCGCTCCGACAGATAGTCGGCGCCGCTCTTGAACTCGGCCTGGAAGTTTATCTCCGCGACGGCCTGCTTGGACCCGGGAAGCTGGAGGTCCGGCAGCTTCAAATTCGGCGTCACACCCTTGAACGCCGCGTCGAACAAGGCGCGCGGCACGCCCCGCGCCTTGGCCGCAGGCCATATGTCGGCTTCGAGGAAGGCGCGGAAGCCGTCGGCCACCGCGTCGGCACGGGCGGGCAGCGGCGCGGCGATCAGAATGGCGAGAGTGATCAGCGGGAGGAAAAGATAGCGAAACATCGCGTGACCGTAGCTGGGTCCGCCAGCCGAGCCAAGGAGGCGGAAGGTTGACCCGGCTGATGCGTCGCGACCTAAATCCCGGAAAGCGGAATACAAAGATTCTGTTTCAAACCGAGTAAGAAAATTGACTTTCGGCTATATTCAGTGTCACAAAAGTTATTGTGGCAAACGTCTCCACATAGCTCGGCAATCGCCGGGTTTTTTTATGTTCGGATAACGCCCGACTATCATGCTCCCAGATTTCTGGGGGTTGGTCGGTCTCTTGATCAACGCATCCTCCCTGACAATCGATTTCCTGAGTTTCCGGCGCTCCACACCTCACTTCGCAGCGCGTAGGCGCGTTCGCGTTGTCGAGCGGGAGCGTGAACTGCGCTTGGGAAACTGGTTTGTCTGGAAGGCGCGTGATCGAGAGACGACTCGCTCCTAGCGCCTTCTGCGCCCGCCCTCATTTTCGGATGATGCGAGGCAAGGATGACGCGCGTCTGTAGGTCAATCCAAAATAGAGTTACCAACTCCGCGTTACCCCAAAGCCGGCGTTGCCGCCTTTGCCACATGCTTCACAATCGGCACCCTGCGATTCGCTCGCCCTACAACACCGCCCGCGACCGCATCGCCGCCGCCAGCGTGCCTTCGTCCAGATAGTCGAGCTCGCCGCCGACCGGCACGCCATGGGCGAGCCGCGTGACCTTCACGTCGAGGCCCTCCAGCTGGTCCATCAAATAATGCGCCGTGGTCTGGCCCTCAACGGTGGCGTTGACCGCCAGCACCAGTTCCTTGACGCCGCCGCGATGCACCCGCTCGACCAGCTGGCGGATGGTCAGATCGTCCGGGCCGATGCCATCGAGCGGCGACAACACGCCGCCGAGCACATGATAGGCCGCGTTGAGCGCCTTCGCCCGCTCCAGCGCCCAGAGATCGGACACGTCCTCGACGACGATGACCGTCGTCTGGTCGCGCGCCGTATCGAGGCAGATCGTGCAGGGATCATGCGTATCGATATTGCCGCAGGCCGAGCAGACCGTGACCTTGTCCAGCGCCTCGGCCATCGCCGTCGTCAGCGGCGCCAGCAGCTGTTGGCGGCGCTTGACGAGGTGCAGTGCGGCGCGGCGGGCCGAGCGAGGGCCGAGGCCCGGCAGTTTGGCGAGCAGCTGGATCAGCCGCTCGATCTCCGGGCCCGCGATAGTTTTCGCCATGAGGAAGATGCGTCCTTTCTAGAACGGCAGCTTCATGCCGGCGGGAAGTTCGAGCCCGGCGGTCAATTCCTGGGTCTTCTCCTGGATCGCCACGTCGAGCTTGGCCTTGGCGTCGTTGTGGGCGGCGATGACCAGATCCTCGACGATGTCCTTCTCGTCGTCCTTCAACAGCGACGGGTCGATGGCCAGCGCCTGCATCTCGCCCTTGCCGCTCAGCGTGACGGACACGACGCCGCCGCCGGACTGGCCGGTGACGGTGATCCGCGCGATGTCCTCCTGAAGGCCCGCCATCTTTTCCTGCATGGCCTTGGCCTGCTTCATCATGCCCATCAGATCTTTCATGCCGTTCTTCTCCTAATCGTCATCGTCGTCCGCAAGCTCGGACGGATCGTCCAATATGTCGTCATCGGAAACCTCGGCGGAAAGGTCCGCGGCGAGATCGGCAGCCGCGGCGTCGCCGCGCAGCCGGACATCCAGCACCTTGGCGCCCGGAAACGCCGCCAGCACCGCCGCCACCTCCGGATCGGCCTCCGCGTCCGATAGCAGGCTGTCGCGCCGCGCGGTCGCCGTTTCCTCGAGCGTCGGCTGCCCCTCGCCGCTGGAGATCGTCACGACCCAGCGCCGCCCGGTCCATTCATGCAGCTTGCGCGAAAGATCGGTGACGAGGGCGCGCGGCGCCTCCGGCGTGAGCGCCACTTCGATCCGGCCCGGCTCCAGCTTGACCAGCCGCAGATAGCGGCGGATCGACACCTGCATCAAGGAATCGCGTTTGTCCTCGGCCAGCGCCACGAGGGCTTCCAGCGACCCGATCTCGACCTCGGGCGGAGCCGTCGTCGGCGCAGGGGCGGACGCCACCTGACGCGACGCCTGACCAGATGGCGCGAGCGACAGACGCGGACGGGGCGGGGCGCCATTGCCTGCAAAGGCCGTCGTTCGATCCGTCTGGCGTTCGGATGCACCCGGCGACGACAGCGCCACACCCACCGCCGGCGCGGCTTGCGCGTGTGCCTGCGCTCCGTCGCCGCCGCTCTTGCCGCCGGCCGGCGGCGGCAGGCCCGCGAGGCCGCCCTCGCGGATCAACCGGACCAGGTCGTCCGGGGACGGCAAATCCGCCGCATGGGCGATCCGGATCAGCGCCATTTCCGCCGCCTGGCGCGGCGATGTCGCGTTGCGCGCCTCGTCCAGCGCCTTCAAGAGCATCTGCCAGACCTGGCCGAGGGTCCGGATCGAGAGCGTCTTGGAAAATTCGAGCCCCCTTTCCGCCTCCATCGGCGACAGCGCAGCATCCTCGGCGGCTTCCGGCACGTAGCGCAGCGTCGTCACCAGATGGGTGAAATCGGCGAGGTCGGCGAGGATAACCACCGGATCGGCGCCGGCGACATATTGCTCGCGCAGCTCCGACAGCGCCGCGCGGCCATCGCCCTTCATCAACATCTGGAACAGGTCGATGATACGGACCCGGTCGGCCAGCCCCAGCATGTCGCGCACGGCGTCCGCCGTGACGGCGCCGGCGCCATGAGCGATCGCCTGGTCGGTCAGCGACAGCGCGTCGCGCACCGAGCCCTCGGCCGCGCGGGCGATCAGCCGCAGCGCGTCGTCGTCGACCGCTACGGCTTCGGATTCGGCGATGCGCTGGAGATGCGCCATCAGCGTCGCCGAATCGACGCGCCTCAGATCGAAGCGCTGGCAACGCGACAGGACCGTGATCGGAACCTTGCGGATCTCGGTGGTCGCGAAGACGAATTTCACATGTTCCGGCGGCTCCTCCAGCGTCTTCAACAGGCCGTTGAAGGCCTGATTCGACAGCATGTGGACTTCGTCGATAATGTAGACCTTGTAGCGCGCCGAGACCGGGCGGTAGCGCACCTGGGCAATGATCTCGCGCACGTCGTCGATGCCGGTGTGGGAGGCGGCGTCCATCTCGACCACGTCGACATGCCGGCCCTCCATGATCGCCTGACAGTGAACGCCGAGCCCCTGCATGTGGATCGTCGGCTGATCGATCGCGTCGGTCTCGTAATTCAGCGCGCGCGCCAGAATGCGGGCGGTCGTCGTCTTGCCGACGCCGCGCACGCCGGTGAGCATCCACGCCTGGGCGATGCGGCCGGTGTCGAAGGCATTGGTGAGCGTGCGCACCATCGGCTGCTGGCCGATCAGGTCGTCGAAGGAGCGGGGACGGTATTTGCGCGCCAGCACGCGGTAGGGCGTTGACTGTTCCGAGGCCATTGCGGCCGGAGTATCATCGGCCATCACACCCCCTTCCCGCCGGCCGAAAGACCAACGACGGCAAAGTGTGGACGGATGGAAAACGGCATGACGCGACCCTGGACGGAATGCGGCGGTTGGTGGGCCGTTTCTCCGACGTATGACGCCCCGACGCAAGCCATTCAATGCCCAAGCGGACGGTTCCAACAATCAGCGAGCATTCCCGGGGTGCGTCGCAAGCGCGCCCGGCGTATATCGTCCCCGCCCCCCGGTGACCAATGATTCGCGAAAGAGAATACCCATGGCACTCGCGCAATATCAGAAGATGCGCCGGCTGAGCCTGGCCGTGCTGTTGCTCGCCGCCTTCGTTCTCCTGCTTTTCGTGGGGGCCAGCGGAAACGAAGAAATCCACGACATGGTCGAGGCGATCGGTCTCGGCTTCATCGTCATCGGCATCGTCGGGCGGATGTGGTGCACGCTCTATATCGGCGGCCGAAAATCGGCGGAAATCGTCACGACGGGACCCTACTCGGTCACCCGCAATCCGCTTTACGTCTTTTCCAGCATCGCCGCAGCGGGCGTCGGCGCGCAGACCGGCAGCGTCACCATCGCGATTCTGTTTCTGATCGGTTGCGCGGTCGCCTTCCAGGTCGTCATCGCGCGTGAGGAATCATTCCTGAAGGGCGAATTCGGCCCATCCTACGGCCGGTATCTGGCCACCGTGCCGCGCTTTCTGCCGAAGCCGTCGCTGTTTCGGGACGAGGAAGAGCTGCAGGTCCGCACCAAGCTGATCTACCGGACCCTGACTGACGGGTTGGTCTTTTTCGTCGCGATGCCGGTCTTCGAACTGATCGAACTTGCGCAGCAGAGCGGCTGGTTACCGGTTCTGTTGCGGCTGCCATAGGCGCGTGCCCACGCCTGGTCGGACAACCGACCGAGCAAAGCATCGCGATTTCGAGAAGAAGGTGGGAGGCTGGCACGATGACCCGTGCCGTGGCTCGTTGGGGCTGCTTCCTTCCGGACCTGACCCGGTTGGCGAGTGGCTCGTCCACCACCAACCTCCCGGCCTCCATATCGGCGATCGGTGCCCTAATTGCAAGACGGATGCCCTGCGAAGATAAGGATCTCAAAATATGCGAGCCTTTGAACTCGACCCTCGTCTTGCCAGGGACACGACGATGATCGGCAGGCTCGGGCTCTGCGAATTGCGCCTGATGAATGATCGCCGCTGGCCTTGGCTGCTACTGGTGCCGCAGCGCGACGGCGTCACCGAGTTCCACGACCTCACCCCCCTGGACCAGACCATGCTGACCTTTGAGACCGGACTCGTTTCCAAGGCGCTGAAGAAGCTCACGGGCGCCGCCAAGATCAACATCGGCGCGCTCGGCAATATCGTTCCGATGTTCCACCTGCACATCGTGGCGCGGCGCGACGGCGACCCGAACTGGCCGGGGCCGGTATGGGGATACGGCACGGCCGAGGCCTACGAAGCAGAGGCGGCCGGCCGATTCGCGGCCGATATCCGGCAAGCGGTCCTGCCCGCATGAAGGACGACAGCGAACAGGCGGCCGCACGGGAACTGAGCGGACTGATCGGGTTCGCCGGAAACCGCCTGTGGCGCGACGGCGAACGGCGCAATGGCGACAGTCTGGCCGCTGCGCTGGAACATACAGACGCCCGCATCTTCCTCACCCACGACGGCCAGTGGCTCTGCCGCACCGACGGTGCCGCGCCGGACCCGAGCTTTGCCAAACCCGCCGCTATCGAACGCGGCGCGAATCTGGATGATTGCGTCCTGCTCGGCTTCGACCCGGCCGGCCGGCCATCGCTCGCCGCCGCGATCGACGAGACGCCCGCCCTGACGGACGACCTTGCGCTGATCGGCCTTCGCTCCATCGCCGTGCAGGCGTTCCTCGATCCCGATACCGAGGGGCAACTCGGCCAGGCAGCGCACCTTCTCGGCTGGCATGCCAAGAATCGGTTCTGCGCCCGCTGCGGCGAACCGACCGCGGCGGAGGCGGCAGGATATCGGCGTCGTTGCACGGGCTGCGGCGACGTCGTCTTCCCGCGCACGGACCCGGTGACGATCATGCTCGTCCACGATGGCGAGGGCCGTTGCGTACTTGGTCGCCAGCCGCATTTTCCAGAGAATTTCTGGTCCTGTCTCGCCGGCTTCGTCGAAGCTGGTGAAACTGTCGAAGCCGCCGTCCGACGCGAAACTCTCGAGGAATCAGGCCTTACGGTCGGCGCCGTGCGCTATCTCGCGTCGCAGCCCTGGCCGTTTCCCGGCAGCCTGATGATCGGCTGCGTCGCCCAGGCAACCAGCCGCGACATCGATTTCGACGCCGAGGAACTGGAGGCCTGTCGCTGGTTCGCCCGTGACGAGGTCCAGGCGATGCTGGAGGGCCGGCATTTTGACGCATTCGCCGTGCCGCAGCGCTTCGCCATCGCCCATCACCTGATCAAGGCCTTCGCCGACGACGCCCTTTGACGCCGCGTGCCTAACCTATGGGGACCTATTGGCTCGATGGCGCTCCATTACCGTAGAGTCGCTCCGGCGCGGCCTCGTAGACGCCCATGATCTTGACGTCGTGGGTGAAGAACGACAGCTCCTCGAACGCCAGGCGAAGCGACTCGTCCTGCGGATGGCCTTCGACGTCGGCGTAGAACTGCGTGGCGATGAAATGCCCCCCGATCTGGTAGCTTTCCAGCTTCGTCATGTTGACGCCGTTGGTCGCAAAGCCGCCCATCGCCTTGTAGAGGGCGGCCGGCAGGTTGCGCACCTCGAAGACGAAGGTAGTGATAGTACCGCCGTTTCCGGCGCTGGCACCATCGCCGCCACCCTGCGCGGCCCAGAGATCGGCTTCATGTGCGCCGGGTCGCGACAGGATGACGAAACGAGTGATGTTGTTGGCCGAATCCTCGACATTCCGTTCGAGGATATCGAGCCCGTAATGGGCGGCCGCCAGCTCCGGCGCGAGCGCCGCCATCGTCCGGTCGCCGGCTTCCGAGACCTCCCGCGCCGCACCCGCCGTATCGCCGGAAACCACCGGCTTCCAGCCATTGCCGCGGATATATTTCCGACACTGGCCGAGCGCATGAATATGGCTCTGGACGCTGCGGATTTCGTCCCGCCCGACGCCGGGCAGGGTCATCAGCTGGAAATGGATCGGCATGAAATATTCGCCGACGATCTGCAGGCCTGAATCGGGCATCAGATGATGGATGTCCGCGACCCGTCCGGCAAGCGTATTCTCGATCGGGATCATCGCCAGCGCCGCCTCGCCGGAGCGCACGGCGTCGAACGCGTCGTCGAAGGACGGACAGGGCAGCGGCGTCATCTTCGGATGGACGACATGGCAGGCCATGTCGGAATTCGCCCCCGGTTCGCCCTGGAACGCGATTCGTTTCGTCGCAGCTTCGCTCACGCTTCAACTCCATACATTGTCCGCGCCCGGTCCAGATCGTCCGGCCCGTCGACACCGAGCGGCACCGCATCGACGATCTCCGCGTCGATACGCATGCCATCCTCGAGCGCCCGCAATTGCTCCAGCCGCTCGCGGATCTCCAGCGTCGAAGGCGGAAGCCGGACGAAACGCTCCAGGCCGGCTCGCCGGTAAGCGTAGAGACCGACATGGTGATAGAGCGGCCCCTCGCCCCAGGGCGCCGTGGCGCGGGTAAAATACAGCGCTTTCAACCGGGTCGGCCCGATCGGCGAGCCGACCAGCTTCACCACGTTGGGATTGGTCTTTTCCGCTTCGTCGCGAATCGCCACGCACAGCGTCGCAACGTCGCAGCGCGGGTCCTCGAACGGAGCGAGAACCTGACGAATCGCTTCCGGCTCGATGGTCGGAAGATCGCCCTGCACATTCACCACCGTCTCGACGACGCCGTCGGGATCGAGTCGCGTCAGCGCTTCGAAGATGCGGTCGGAGCCCGACGGGTGCTCGGGCGAGGTCATCACCGCCTCGTGCCCGGCGGCCATAACGGCGGCCCTTATCTCCTCGGCATCGGTCGCCACGACGACCCGGCCGATGCCGGCCGCCTCGGCCCGCTCGGCGACGCGCACCACCATCGGCCGACCGGCGATATCGGCGAGCGCCTTTTTCGGCAGCCGGGTGGAGCCGAGGCGCGCGGGGATGAGCACGAGAATCGTCATGGGCTCCACATGAACCGAAAAGATGGGCGCGCGGACGCTGAAATTGCGCCCGCGCGGCGAAAAAGGCACCGAAACCGCCTCTTACAGCTGTTGCCATCAAACCGCAAAGGACCTAGGTTCCGCGCGTTTTTCGCCAGTGGATTGTGGCGGCGTCGCGCCGTCTTTGCAGAGGGACCGTCCCACCAATGAATTCCTTCGAGTTCAACAAGATCGTCGGTGCTGTACTCGCGACGATCTTCGTCCTGTTTGGCGGGAGTATCCTCGCCGAGGGGCTCTTCCACTCCGAGGCCCCCGAGACCCCCGGCTACGAGATCGTCGCGGCCGAAGCGGACGCCGGCGGCGCCGAAGGCGGCGCGGCCAAGGCCGAGGAGACGCCGATCGCCACGCTTCTGCAGACCGCGGACGCCGAGGCGGGCGCCGGACAATTCAAGAAATGCGCCGCCTGCCATACGGCTGAAAAGGGCGGCGCCAACAAGGTTGGGCCGCATCTCTGGGACGTCGTCAACCGTCCGATCGCCTCGATTTCCGATTTCGCCTATTCGGCCGGGATGACCGAGTTCTCGCAGGGTGGTTCGGTCAACTGGGATTACGAACATCTCAATGGCTTCCTGAAGAACCCGAAAGGTTACGTGTCCGGCACCGCGATGGGTTTCGCCGGCCTCAAGGATCCCGAGGCCCGCGCCGAGCTGATCGCCTATCTGCGCACGCTTGCCGACAGTCCGGCGCCGCTGCCGGAGGCGCCGGCCGAGGCCGCCGCGCCGGCAGAGGCAGCAGCCGAGGGTGCCGCCCCGGCTGAAACCGCCGCGGCCGATCCCGCGACGACGACCCAACCAGAGGCCGCGACCGCCGACGCCCAGGCCCAGGCGCCGGCGGTGACCGACACGAACGCGGCGCAGGCCGCACCTGGTGCCGAGGCCGCGCCGACCCAGGCGGCCGAGAGCGAGGCTCAGGCGCCGGCGGCGGAAAAGCCAGCCGAAGCCGCGCCTGCCGAAACCGCCGCACAGCCGGCGGCCGAATCGGCTCCCGCAGCGGAACAACCGGCCCCGCCGGAAGCCGCGGCACCAGCCGCCCCGGCAGCCGCCGCGCCAGCGCAAACGGCTTCGGTGTCCGGTGATCCCGAGGCCGGCGAAAAAGCGTTCCGCAAATGTGCGGCCTGCCATGCGGTCGGCGAAGGCGCGAAGAACAAGATCGGTCCCGAACTGAACGGCATCGTTGGCGAAAAGATCGCCGCCGTCGAGGGATACAAATTCTCCCCGGCTCTGACCGAATATGCGGCCGAGCATCCCACCTGGACGGTCGAGGAACTGACCGCCTGGCTAACCGACCCGAAGGGCACCGTGCCGGGCACGAAAATGTCCTTCGCCGGCATCAAGAAGCCGGAGGATGTCGCCGATATCATCGCCTATCTGGCGAGCTTCGACGAGAACGGCGCCCAGACCGGAAACTGACCGCCGCGCTCCAGCCGTGATGACAGACGAATCCAGGAAAGGCCCCGGTGCGAACCGGGGCCTTTTTGATGGGGGCGCTGTCAGCCGACGCCCCCGATCGGTCGCAAGACGGCGTCATTCCATGACAGTGGATTCGACCCCATTGGGTTGTTTTTCTGTCTCTCGCAAACGAGGTGCGCCCACATTCAGGGCGGGTATTGCTGGGCCAAAAACCCCGATGCAACCCTTCCGCGAAACGCCGAAATCGCTGTCCAGAAGACATCAGAACGCCGAACCCTGCGACAAAACCGGAGCCGTTCTCAGCGCTGAACGCTGAGGTTTACGTAAGAGCACGTGCCACGTTTTATCGCTCAACGATCGAACCGGCCGTCCATCAGTAGCTTTCGCGCGGTGCGAGCTCGTGCATTACCCGCCCGTGCGTCCCGTTTTACTTCTTCCCAATTGCGAGGGAGGTACTCAGCGGGGAACTCTTCGAGCACGCTGCCCTGTTTATATTCGTCAATGATCTGTTGTCCCGTTCGTCGACGATATCGCTCGTCTCGTTGACGCCGAGTGACGTTTCGTCCGCGCCGGACGCGACGCTCTCGTCCGCGTTCGCGCTCTCGTCGGTCTCGACGCTGACGCCGCCGCCGCTCCCGCGCTCTTTCTCGTTGCTGTTGGCGTTCGCGCTGGCGCCGACGCCGTTGTTGGCGTCGTCGCCGTGCCCGGCGCGCCCGCGCAGCCGCACGGGCTCGGGCTACCGCTGCGGGGACCGGCATGGCGTCCCTCCTCTTAGCGCGGCCCCCAGTCGGATGTTCCGTCGGCCCAGATGATAAGGTAGTTGCGATAGGGGACGTTGTTTAATGGACCCTCGAAAGTCACTCGAATGTCGAAGCGAACGCCGTCCATGACGTTCTCCTCACACTCGTCAGCGTCTTTTTCGATTGACGTCGACTCCGCGTCTGACTCGATGATCGTGAATAGTGGGGCGGTGAACCGGTCCTTAATTCCCCACCGCTCGTTCCGCAGTCGGCACGGCGGATCGAACACGTCCCAGTCGAAAAAGAATGTCACAGAGGCCAGAGTCATCCCCAGCAAATTCTGGGCCGAGAACTTCCACGTCGTCGACCCGCCGGGCTGCGGTTCCTCAAGGCGAGCTGCGGTGAGTGTCTCGAAACTGCCCTGTTTCCTCACGTGCTGCATGTACGCTTCGAAGGCTTGCTTTGAATCCGACATAGCGCTGGGTCTCCGTGATGGCCGTGAGCTGCTTCACCTCTTATCGTTCACATCGCAGCCGCGTGGCCGCTGGGATTAACATCGCGTTCGATGGAAATCGTGCCGTGCGAATAAAGTAACAATATCATCTATCGTACGTCGGTCAAGAATGTTGCACAAACCGGCCGTAGCGGCATAATGGGGGTTTATTGACTCGCCTTCGGCCTGAAACTTTGCAGTCAGCTTCAGCTGTCACTGCGGCGGCTTCCCCAGCCGATTGTATTAAGAGTTCGTCCGGAAAGTTATTCATTTCAAACAGAACCTTCGCAGCATGAAGCGGATTGACGCCAGTTTGAGGAAGGCGAGCGCGTTTCGCGACAGGTTCTCGAAGTCTTTGGACAGCCTGCGGCATCGCCCCAGCCATGCGAACGTCCGTTCGACCACCCAGCGTCTCGGCAGAACCTCAAAACCCTTGGCCGTGTCGGATCGCTTGACGATCGCGGTCGCAAGTCCGGGCATGGCTTTCTTCTGACCCTTGTCGAAGACAGGTCCCTGATAGCCGCCGTCGGCAAACAGTTTCTTCAAGAACGGATAGCGCCCGAACAGCGTCCGCAGGACCCACACACCGCCGTCGCGATCCTGGATGTCGGCCGGATGAACCAGCGCGTGCAGCACAAGACCTACCGTATCGACGAGGATATGGCGCTTCCTGCCTTTGACCTTCTTGCCCGCATCATACCCGCACGGGTCAATCCGACGCCCCCTTTTTCAGCGCCTTTGACGCTCTGGCTGTCGATGATGGCCGCCGTCGGGCTGGCTTCGCGGCCCATCGCTTCGCGGCATTTCACGTAAAGTTCCTTATGAATACGACCGAGAGTGCCATCCCAGTTCCACAGGTCGAAATAGCTGAACAGTGTGCTTTTCGGCGGCAGGTCCTTCGGCAGGGCCCGCGATTGGCAGCCGGTGCTCAGAACATAAAGCAGGCCGTCGAGAACCTCCCGGACATCGACCTCACGCCTGCGGCCGCCGCGCTTGGCAGGGGGGATCAAAGGCTCGACCAGCGCCCATTCGGTATCCGTCAAATCGCTCGGATAGCGCTGACCATCCCGATTGTATTTCCCGCGATTCGCTTTCGTCCACATCGCTTCCACGCCCTCGTCGAATCAAATCGACCGCATGGAATCACAAGCGATTCATATCATTCAAATTCTTTGTGGACTGACACTTAAACCTGCAAACCAACTTGCCTAACGCTTGAGCACCCTTAGTGTAGGTGTATGTCGCCTATGCTAGCCCGAGCTGGAGTCGCCATGTGGTCTCGCCTGTTCGCCGCGGGTTTCGCGGTGCTCCTGCTGTATGCCCCGGCCTTCGCTGACGTTAAGGACAAGGTCGCTGCCCTCGCGCCTTCGGGCCTGGTGCTCGTACTGGACGCAGAAGGCAACGAGTTGGTCGCGCAGAATGCCGACAAACCCTTCGTTCCCGCTTCCGTGGCCAAACTTGTCACGGCATGGCTGGCCATGGAGGTGCTCGGCGGCGACTACCGCTTCGAGACCCGCTTCTATCTGGACGACGACAGAGTGCTTTACGTGCGCGGTGGCGGCGACCCGTTTCTGGTCTCCGAAGAGCTGGCGCTGCTCGCGCCTAAGCTTCTCGCCGAAACCGGCACAGAGCCTTTCGCCGGCATCGTGATCGACGCGAGCTATTACCCCGCCGATCTTCGTATTCCGGGTATCGAGGACACTGACGAAGCCTATGACGCGCTGAACGCGGCGCTCGCGGTTAACTTCAACACGATCAACGCTGTCCGAAACGGCAAGACCGTCCGCTCCGCCGAAGAGCAAACCCCGATCACGCCGCTCGCGATTAGCCAGTTCCGGGCACGCGCTCCCAACGGCCGGAGCCGCATCAGCCTGGCCAAAGAAGATCCCAAGGTAAGCGTGCGGTATGCCGGCGAATTGCTTGCCGCCTTCATCGAGCGCGCCGACGGCAGCATCGAGGGCGAGATCTCGGTCGGCTCCGTCCCCGCGGGACTGGAGCCGGTTTACATGCACCGCCAGTCGCGCGATCTCTCCGAAATCTTGCGACAGATGCTCATCGGCTCGAACAACTACATCGCCAACCAGGTCTTCCTAGAGATCGGCGCCAAACGCCTGGGCGGGCCGGTCAGCCTTGAGAAGTCGCTCCAGGTCGCTCGCGAGAACCTCGCGAAACACGGCCTCGAAGACGCCATAAATCTGGAGGAGGGTTCAGGCATCAGCCGCAACAACAGCTTCACCGCACGAGGCCTCGCCAAGGTGCTCGACCGTTTCGCGCCCCATGCCGAACTGCTGCGCAGCACCAAGAACGGCTCCCGGTACAAGACCGGCACCTTCTCCGGCGTTCGCACGCTGGCTGGATACGCCAGAACTTCCAGCCACGGCGACGTGCGCTTTGTCATCTCGCTGAACAGCGGGCCCGGCAAGCTGCGGTTCCGGTTGCTCGAGGCCATCGAGCGCGAACTGTAGACGGGGCGGCTGGCATTCAGGCCGCCGCCTATCCCCGCCTCGGATCGGAAACGGTCATTCGTTCTGCTCGTGACCTGACCACCGCTGAACGAAGGCCCTGACCACTCACGTCACCGATTTGCGTAGATCCTCATGTTCGAGAACCACAACGGCCCTCGGTGCCATTGACGTCCATTAAGATTTGGTCAGGTGACTTCCATCGAATGATGGCCATAAATGATCCGGATTCTTTTGAGATTCCCGGATTGTCTTGGGATTCAAAGTCACGAGATCCAACCGGAGGCCCCGCCCTTGCCACTGCCGACGCGCGCCGCCCGTCTCGCCTGCCTTGTCGCGATCGCCTTCGGGCTCGGAACCGCGCCGGCCCTTTCCCAGGACAAGACCGACGCGGCCATACCGACAGCGACGGACAGTCCGACCGCTCCGCCCGCCGCCGTTGCCGCCGCCGTCCCCGAGGCCGGGGAGTGGCAGACTTCGTCGTCGCTGATCGGCCCGTCGAAATACCCCGCCGACTTCAAGCACTATGATTACGTCAATCCCGATGCGCCCAAGGGTGGCACGCTCAATTCCGTCGCCATCGGCTCCTTCGACAGCCTCAATCCCTTCGTCGTGCGCGGCACGCCGGCCGCCGGCCTTGCCGTGTTCGGCGGCGGCATCCTCTACGACACGCTGATGGAGCAGTCGCCCGACGAGCCGGGAACGGCCCACGCGATGATCGCCGAGGCGATGCGCCATCCGGCCGATTTTTCCTCCGTCACCTTTCGCTTGAACCCGAAGGCGCGCTGGCACGACGGCGAGCCGATCACCGTCGAGGACGTGATCTGGAGTTTCGAGACGCTGACGAAGCTGCATCCGCAGTGGTCGGCCTATTACAAGAACGTCACCAAGGCCGAGAAGACCGGGGAGCGGGAAGTCACCTTCACCTTCGATCAGGCCAACAATCGCGAGCTGCCCAACATCATGGGCGATCTCACGGTCCTGCCGAAACATTGGTGGGAGGCCGAGGGCGCCGACGGCAAGCCGCGGGATATCGGCGAACCGTCGCTGGAAAAACCGCTCGGCTCGGGTCCCTACGGGGTCGGCACGGTCTCGACAGGCAAGTCGATCGAATGGGAGCGCGTCCCCGACTATTGGGGCGCCGACAACCCGACCCGCGTCGGCCGCTACAACTACGACAGCATCCGCTACGTCTACCTGCGCGATGCCAACGCGGCGTGGGAGGCCTTCAAGAAGGGCGGACTCGACGACTGGCGGCTGGAGAACATCTCCCGACGCTGGGCCGAGGGCTACGACTTCCCGGCGGTCAAGAACGGCCAGGTGATCCGCAAGACCATCGACAATGCCCAGGTCCAGTCGATGCAGGCCTATGTGTTCAACAACCGACTGCCGAAATTCCAGGACCGGCGGGTGCGCAAGGCGCTGACGCTGGCCTATAATTTCGAGGAGATGAACCGCACGCTGTTCTTCGGCCTGTATCAGCGGATCGACAGCTATTTCGACAACAGCGAACTGTCCGCGACCGGCCTGCCGAGCGAGCGCGAGTTGAAGTATCTCGAGCCCCTGAAGGGCCAGATCCCCGACGAGGTCTTCACCGAGGAGTTCACCCTTCCGGTCTATGGCGACGCGGCCTCGACGCGCAACTATCTGCGCGAGGCGCTGGGCCTCCTCAAGGAGGCCGGCTACGAGTTGAAGGGCACGACGCTGGTCGACGCCAAGACGGGCGACCCCTTCGCCATCGAGTTCCTCGGCAACGACCCCTCGGACAGCCGGGTTCTCGAGCCCTTCGCCCGCCAATTGAAGCGTCTCGGCATCCAGACCAATGTCCGCATCGTCGACACCAACCAGTATATCGAGCGGATGAACAATTTCGACTTCGAGGCCGTCGGCATGCGCTATCCGGGCCAGTCGCTGTCGCCGGGCAACGAGCAGCGCGACTTCTGGAGCACGGTCGCCGCCGACGCGCCCGGCAGCCGCAACTATGCCGGCATCAAGAACCCGGCGATCGACCAGCTCATCAATGACATCGTCTACGCGCCCAGCCGAGACGATCTCGTCGCCGCGACGCGCGCCCTCGATCGGGTCATGCTATGGGAATATTATGTCGTGCCGCAGTGGTACAAATCCGAGGACTGGCTGGCCTATTGGGACAAGTTCGGCATGCCCGAGAAGCAGCCGGCCTATTCCGGCATCGATTCCTTTTCCTGGTGGATCAAGGCGGCCGAGAAAGACACGGCGTCGGCAAACTGATGGCCACTGCGCTGAGCCGCCTCACCCGCCGCCGCTTCGGCCAATTGGCGCTGGGCGCCGGCGCCACCACCATCCTGCCGCGCGCCGCGTTCGCCGAGGTCGCCACGGAAACCCCGCTGCACGGCCTGTCGGCCTTTGGTGAGCTGAAATACGGGCCGGACTTTACCCATTTCGACTATGCGAGCCCCGAGGCACCGCAGGGCGGCCAGATGAACCTCGCCGTGTCGAACTGGACCCTCAATCAGTCGCCCTCGACCTTCGATACGCTCAACACCTTCGTCCTTCAGGGCAACGCGCCGCCACGCATGGAGAGCCTTTACGACGCGCTGATGGTGTCGTCGCTCGACGAGCCGGACGCGCTCTATTGCGCGCTTGCCGAAAGCGTCACGGTCTCGAAAGACCGCAATGCCTTCACCTTCAAGCTGCGGCCGGAGGCCAAGTTCTCGACCGGCGAGCCGGTGACCGCCGACGACGTCGTCTTCACTTATGAGACGCTGAAGGAACTCGGTCATCCCAGCCTGCAAGTCGTGCTGCGGGCGGTGAGCGAGATCGTCGCGGACGACGCGCGGACGGTTCGGATCGGCTTTTCCGGCGAACAGAGCTATCAGGACGCACTGAACGCGTTCGGTATCCCGGTCGTCCCGCGCGCATTCTTCGAGGATAAGGAATTCGACCGGGTGAGCGGCGAGGCGATCCCCGGCAGCGGCCGCTTCGAGATCGCCCGTTCCGAATTCGGCCGCTTCATCGAATATCGCAAGCGCGACGACTATTGGGCGAAGGATCTGCCCTTTGCCAGGGGTCTCGATCACTTCGACACGCTGCGCATCGATTTCTTCCGCGACCGGCAGCCGGCGCTGGAAGCGTTCAAGAAGGGCATCATCACCTTCCGCGAGGAGTTCACCACCAAGGACTGGGCGACGGAGTACGATTTTCCGGCGGTGACGAGCGGCGCGGTGGTGAAACGGGAGTTCCCCGGCGAGGAGCGGCCGAAATTCCAGTGCTGGGCGCTCAATCAGCGGCGGACGCGCTTCGCCGACAGCCGGGTGCGCCACGCGATCAACATGTGCTTCGACTTCGAATGGACCAACGCGAACCTTCTGTTCGGCCAGCGCATTCATTCCAACTCGCCCTTCCAGGGCTCGGAATTCGTCGCCGAAGACAAGCCATCGGAGGCAGAGCTTGCGCTTCTGGAACCGCTGCGGGGCGAAATGCCGGACGACGTCTTCGGCGAGGTTTGGGTGCAGCCGGTCAGCGACGGCAGCGGCCGCGATCGGGGGATGCTGCGCGAGGCGACCCGGCTTTTCGCCGAGGCCGGCTGGACGCGCCAGGGCAACCGGCTGGTCAACGAAGCGGGCGAAGCGTTTCGCCTGGAGTTCATGACCCAAGGCCAGGAACAGCAGCGCGTCTATGCCAAATTCATGGAAACGTTGCGCATGATCGGCATCGACGCCTCGACCCGGCTCGTCGACGCAGCGCAATATCAGGATCGGGTGAACCGCTTCGACTTCGACATGATCCTCGCCGCTTTCAGCCTCAGCGCGACCCCGACCCGCGAGAGTCTCACGCTGTTCTTCGGCAGCGAAGCGGCGGACCGTCCGGGCGCCTACAATTATCCCGGCATGACGAGCAAGACGGTTGATGCGCTGCTGGCGAAGGCGGGCTCGGCCAACAGCCGCGACGATCTGGTGACGGCGATGCTCGCCCTCGACCGGGTGCTGCGCTGGCGCCTCGACTGGCTGCCGAACATCAATGCAAATGTTCACCGCGCGGCCTTCTGGAACATCTTCGGCTTCAAGGACACCAAGCCGGACTATGGCTGGCCGGTGGAAAGCCTTTGGTGGTTCGACAAGGAAAAGGCCAAGGCGATCGGCCGCGCCTGAGAATTCCGGCCCGTCGCGCCGCGGCGGGGCCGCGTTTTGCGATCCCCGCAAGGCGGGCTATCAAGATCAACCACGTCGTTCGGTCGCGAATCGGCCGGCTCGCCTGACATCTCGGAGACGATTCCCCGCACATGGGCGCCTATATTCTTCGCCGCATCTTGCTGATGATCCCGACGCTGATCGGCATCATGGCGATTTCCTTCGCCGTCATCCAGTTCGCCCCCGGCGGACCGGTCGAACAGGTCATCGCCAGCCTGCAGGGTGAGGCCGGCGGCGCCACCGACCGCGTCTCCGGCGGCGGCGGCGATTTCGGCAGCGGCCAGGGCGGCGGCGAAAACTCCGGTTACCGTGGCGCACAAGGCCTCGACCCGGAATTCATCGCCCGGCTAGAAAAACAATTCGGCTTCGACAAGCCGCCGCTGGAACGCTTCGGCAAGATGCTGTGGGACTATAGCCGTTTCGATTTCGGCGAGAGCTATTTCCGGTCGATCTCGGTGCTCGAACTGATCCTGGAAAAGATGCCGGTGTCGATCTCGCTCGGTATCTGGATCACGCTTCTATCCTATCTGATTTCGATCCCGCTCGGCATTCGCAAGGCCTTGAAGGACGGCTCCGCCTTCGACGTCTGGACGTCGGGCGTCGTCATCGTCGCCTATGCGATCCCCGGCTTCCTGTTCGCCGTGATCCTGATCGTGCTGTTCGCCGGCGGCTCGTTCTACGACTGGTTCCCGCTGCGCGGCCTTCTCTCGGACGGCGTGCGCGGCGACTGGTGCGCGCCGTGGTCGCCGGCCTTCGATCTGCCGAACTGCGCTACTCGGACAGTCCCCGACTATTTCTGGCATCTGACGCTGCCGCTGATCGCGATGTCGCTGTCGGCCTTCGCCACGACGACGCTGCTCACCAAGAACTCGTTCCTCGACGAGATCCGCAAGCAATATGTGACGACGGCGCGGGCCAAGGGGCTGTCGGAGCGGCGCGTCCTTTACGGTCACGTCTTTCGCAATGCCATGCTGATCATCGTCGCCGGATTTCCCGGCGCGTTCATCTCGGCATTCTTCGCCGGCTCGCTGCTGATCGAGACGATCTTCTCGCTCGACGGTCTCGGCCTGCTCGGCTTTGAATCGATCTACAAGCGCGACTACCCGGTGGTCTTCGCGACGCTCTATATCTTTTCCCTGATCGGTCTGGTGACGACGCTGATTTCCGACCTCACCTATACCTGGATCGATCCCCGCATCGACTTCGAAAAGCGGGAGGTCTGATATGGATGACGCTCTCAAAGACCGCCTGGAGGAGAACCGGCACCAGCCAGATGCTGCGACCGAGGCCGCTCGCATCGCCGAGGAGCAGACCAGCGGCATCGCCCAGATGGCGCCGGAGTCGGAATTCGTCCGGCGACCGCGCCTGTCGCCGCTGAACCAGCGGCGCTGGCAGAACTTCAAGGCAAACCGACGCGGCTACTGGTCGCTGTGGATCTTCGCCTTCCTCTTCATCGTCACGCTGTTCGCCGAGTTCGTCGCCAACGACAGGCCGCTGTTGGTCGAATACAAGGGCGAGTTCTACTATCCGGTCGTGGTCGACTACCCCGAGGAGGTGTTCGGCGGCTTCCTGCCGGTCACCAACTATCGCGACCCCTTCGTGCAGGACGAGATCGCCGCCAACGGCTGGGCGATCTGGCCGCCGATCCGCTATTCCTTCCAGAGCGTCAACAACGAGATCCCGACGCCGGCGCCCTCCGCCCCCTCCTGGACCTTCTCGAAGGAGGAACGCTGCCAGCGCTATCCTCTCGGCGTCGACGACCCGAATTGCAGCTTCGGCAACATGAACTGGCTCGGCACCGACGACCAGGCACGGGACGTCGCGGCGCGGCTGATCTACGGCTTCCGGATCTCCGTGCTGTTCGGCCTGATCCTGACCGCCGCCTCGGCGGTGATTGGCGTCGCGGCCGGCGCCGTCCAGGGCTATTTCGGCGGCTGGATCGACCTTCTGTTCCAGCGCTTCATCGAGATCTGGTCGTCGATCCCGGTGCTGTATCTTCTGCTGATCATCGCCGCGATCCTGCCGCCCGGCTTCTGGATCCTGCTCGGCATCATGCTTTTGTTCTCCTGGGTCGCCTTCGTCGGCGTCGTGCGGGCGGAATTTCTCAGGGCGCGCAATTTCGAGTATGTCAACGCGGCGCGGGCGCTCGGGGTCGGCGACTGGACGATCATCACCCGCCACCTTCTGCCGAATGCGATGGTGGCGACGCTGACCTTCCTGCCGTTCATCCTCAACGGCTCGATCACCACGCTGACCTCGCTCGACTTCCTCGGCTTCGGCCTGCCGCCGGGCTCGCCGTCGCTCGGCGAATTGCTGGCCCAGGGCAAGAACAACCTGCAGGCGCCCTGGCTCGGCTTTTCCGGCTTCCTCGTGATATCCTTGATGCTCTCGCTGCTGGTCTTCGTCGGCGAGGCGGTGCGCGACGCCTTCGATCCGCGCAAGAGTTTCGGATGAGACGATAAGGATTGGCGAAAAATGAATGAGGTTCGTCGCAAGACAATTGAACATGTGCCGACGGGTCATCTTCCAGCCGATATGCGGGAAGGACTGGCACCGAACGCGCTTTTGACCGTCACCATCGTAGAAGAGGTGGCGGAACGCTCCGATTCGTCCGAAAAATTGCCGAAATATCTCCGCTACTGGGGGATCGCAGCGCACAAGAATACGAGCGTCGCAGAAGCCGTGACCCGTATCCGCAAACTTCGGGACGAATGGGATTGATGGACCATCCGTCGGTTTATCTTGATACCAACATCGTCATCAGATTGATCGAGTATCGCGATGAAGAGGTTCAGGCTTTCTTGCGAAGTGTCCATGCGCGTAATGGCATGGTCGTAAGCAGCGAGGTAACGCTCGCGGAAGTGTTGGTGCTCCCAATCAAAGACCGGGATCATGAACTTGTCGCACACTATGAAGGTTTCTTAACGACCGGAGATGGTATCGTCATTGTCCCCGTAGGTCGCACTGTGCTGAGGAGATGCGCTGAACTGCGCGCTGAGTTCGGTGGTCGGACACCGGATGCGATACACGTCGCATCCGCGATCGAAGCCGAATGCCAATATTTCCTGACGGCCGATCGACGAATTCGAGCCCCAACGACATTGGAGATGCTGGACATCGGCACACTGCCGGATTGGAACACCTTACCTTGAGCCACGATCACAACCATTCGCACGGCTTCACCGGCCACACCGCCGGAGCCAATGAGACGCGGATCGGCATCGCGGCGCTGCTGACCGGCCTGTTCATGGTCGCCGAGGTGGTCGGCGGCCTGATCTCGGGCTCGCTGGCGCTGCTCGCCGACGCCGCGCACATGCTGACCGACTTCGCCGCGCTCGGCCTCGGCTGGTTTGCCTTCCGGCTCTCGCGGCGGCCCAGCGACGAGCGCCGCACCTTCGGTTATCACCGCTTCGAGGTGCTGGTCGCCTTCGTCAACGGCCTGGCGCTGTTCGTCATCGCCGGCTTCATCGTCGTCGAGGCAGTCGATCGCCTGCGCTCGCCCGGCGACATTCTCGGCGGCACCATGCTTGTCGTCGCGATCGGCGGGCTGATCGTCAACATCGTCGTCTTCGCGATCCTGCACGGCGCCGACCGCGACAACCTCAACATCCGCGGCGCGGTTCTGCACGTGCTCGGCGATATGCTCGGCTCGGTCGCGGCGATCGTCGCGGCGGTTGTGATCCTTGCCACCGGCTGGACGCCGATCGATCCCATTCTGTCGGTACTCGTCGCCGTTCTCGTCCTCGTCTCGGCGTGGCGGCTCGTCCGCGATGCCGGTCATGTGCTGCTCGAAGGCACGCCTAGCGGATTGGATGTGACCGACGTCGAGCCGCATCTGGTGGAGAGCGTCGCGGGACTGCGCGAGGTCCATCACGTCCACGCCTGGTCGATCACGCCGGAGCGGCGCATGGCGACGCTCCACGCCTGCATCGAGGAAGCGGCGGACGGCACGGTAGTGACTCGCGCGATCAAGATGGAATTGAAGCGCCGCTTTGCGATCGGCCATGCCACGGTCGAGATCGAGCGCGATTGTTGCGCGGACCATGACCACGCGCACCGGCACGACGACGCCCATTTGAAGGATCGATCCGCTTGAGCCCGATCACCGCCGCAGCCGCCACTTCCCGCGACCCGCTCCTGTCCGTGGAGAATCTCTCTGTCGCCTTCCATCAGGGCGGCAAGACGCAGATCGCCGTGGACGATATCTCGTTTTCGATCGGCAAGGGCGAGACGTTGGCGCTGGTCGGCGAATCCGGCTCCGGCAAGTCGGTCTCGGCGCTGTCGATCCTCAAGCTCTTGCCTTACCCCTCCGCCAGCCACCCCGGCGGCGCCGTGATGTTCGACGGCGAGAACCTCATCGACGATGACGAACACGATCTGCGGAAGGTGCGCGGCAACCGTATCTCGATGATCTTCCAGGAGCCGATGTCCTCGCTCAATCCGCTGCATACGATCGAGCGGCAGATCGGCGAGATCCTGAAGATCCATCGCGGCCTGCGCGATCAGGCGGCGCGCGAGCGCACGCTGGAACTCATGCGCCAGGTCGGCATCCGCGATCCGGAAAAGCGGCTCGGCGCCTATCCGCACCAATTGTCGGGCGGCCAGCGCCAGCGTGTGATGATCGCCATGGCGCTCGCCAACGAGCCGGACCTTCTGATCGCCGACGAGCCGACGACGGCGCTGGACGTGACGGTGCAGGCGCAGATTCTGGAGCTGTTGAAGACCCTCCAGGCCGAGCGGCGCATGGCGATGCTGTTCATCACCCACGACCTCGGCATCGTCCGCAAGATCGCCGATCGGGTCTGCGTGATGTATCAGGGCAAGATCGTCGAGGAAGGGCCGACCGAGCGGATTTTCGCCGATCCCCAGCACGCCTACACGAAACATCTTCTCGCGGCCGAACCGAAGGGCCGCCCCCCCGCCGCCAACGCCAACGCGCCGGTGGTGATGGAAGCGGAAAACCTCAAGGTCTGGTTTCCGATCAAGACCGGATTCTTCCGCCGCACCACCGACCATGTGAAGGCCGTCGACGGCATCGACATCACCGTGCGCGCCGGCCAGACCGTCGGCGTCGTCGGCGAGTCGGGCTCGGGCAAGACGACGCTCGGCCTGGCGCTGTGCCGAATGATCTCGTCCGAAGGCGAAATCCGCTTCGAGGGGGAGCGCATCGACGAACGCTCGTTCAAGGCGATGAAGCCGCTGCGCGAGAAGCTGCAGATCGTCTTCCAGGACCCGTTCGGTTCGCTGTCGCCGCGCATGAGCATCGCCGACATCGTCGCCGAGGGCCTGGCGATCCACGAAAAGCGGCTGACGCCCGCCGAGCGCGACGCCCGCGTCGTCGCCGCCCTGGATGAGGTCGGGCTCGACCCGGCGACGCGCTTCCGGTTTCCGCACGAATTTTCCGGCGGCCAGCGCCAGCGCGTCGCCATTGCGCGCGCGATGGTGCTCAACCCGCGCTTCGTCATGCTGGACGAGCCGACCTCGGCGCTCGATATGAGCGTCCAGGCACAGGTCGTCGACCTCCTGCGCGACCTGCAGAAGAAGCATGACCTCGCCTATCTCTTCATCAGCCACGATCTGAAGGTCGTGCGGGCACTTGCCAACGAGGTCATCGTCATGCGCAACGGCGTCGTCGTCGAGCGCGGCCCGGCCGAGGACATCTTCGACCGGCCGCAGACCGATTACACCAAGGCGCTGATGGCGGCGGCCTTCGACATCGCCGCCGTGCCGACCGAGGTCCTGTCCCAGTGACCAAAGGCCATTACCGCGATCAGCTCGCCGACCAGCATCTGGATTTCCGGGTCGTCGAGACCGAGACCCTGCATGACGGCTTTCGGCCGCTCCAGGCGACGACGCTGCATCACGAGCGTTTCGACGGCGAAGGCGAGCTCGGCCCCATCCGGCGGGAATATCTCGCCACCGGCGAGGTCGTCATCGTCATCCCTTACGATCCCGCGCGGGACGCCATCGTCGTCATTCGCCAGTTCCGCATCGCCGCCGCGCTGGTGCTCGATCTGGCGGCGGCGCTGGAATTGCCGGCTGGCATCGTCGATCCGGGCGAGGACGGCGAGGCGGCCGCCCTGCGGGAGCTTCACGAGGAAACCGGCCTCACAGCTCAGGCGATCGAGCGCTGTTACCGGATCCTGTCGTCGCCCGGCCTGACCACCGAGCACGCGACGATCTTTCTAGCCATCGTGGATGCGTCGGACCTCACCGAATCGGCCGGCAAGGACGGCGAGCATGAGGACATCCGTCCGATCCTCGCCAAGGTTGACGATCTGATCGCCGCCGTCGACGACGGCCGCATCGAAAACGCCTTCCTGGTCGGCTGCGCCCATTGGTTCGCCCGCAAGGGGCGTGCGCGGGCGCAGGTGCTGTCCGGAACACTCGACAGAGAGGACGAGCCTTGACCATTCTCCTGTCCGTCACCGGTTTCGATCCGATGCGCTGGCGGGCGGCACTCGAAGCGGCCGGCGGCGATCGCCCGATCGTGCTGGAGCCGACGAGCAGCGCCGATACCGCGATCGACTACGCCGTCGTCTGGAAGCAGCCGCCGGCGCTCCTGGAAAACCTGCCCAACCTCAAGGCGATCTTCTCGCTCGGCGCGGGGGTCGACCATATTTTCGCGGACAAGCAGCTGCCGGACGTTCCGGTGGTGCGGATCGTCGCCGACGATCTGTCGAGCCGCATGAGCGAATATATCGTCTGGCGGGTGCTCGACCATTTCCGCCGCGGCCGCGCCTATCGCAGCCAGCAGGCGCAAAAGATCTGGCACGAGCGGATGCAGCCGGCGGCCCGCGAAATCACCGTCGGCTTCATGGGCTTCGGCGAGCTCGGCCAGGACGCCGCCGGCAAGCTGAAACCGCTGGGCTTCCGCATCGCCGGCTGGAGCCGCACGCAAAAGACGGTCGCGGGCGCCGAAACTTTCGCGGGCCAGGCCGGGCTCGACGGTTTTCTCGCCGCGACCGACATTCTCGTCGTGCTGCTGCCGCTGACCACCGAAACGCGTGGCATCATCGATGCCGGCCTGTTGTCGCGCCTGAAGCGGCAGACGCCGCTCGGCGGCCCGATCCTGATCAATGCCGGCCGAGGCGGCCTGCAGAACGAAGCGGCGATCCTCGACGCGCTTGATCAGGACATCCTGTTGGAAGCCTCGCTCGACGTCTTCAACGTCGAGCCGCTGCCCGCGTCGAGCCCGCTCTGGACCCATCCGCGCGTCTTCGTCACGCCCCACGCCGCGGGAATGTCCCGGTCTCTGTTGAAACTCTGAAGTGGGCGGCGTTGCCCGCCTTGAGCCGTTAGGCTCGGGGTGCCGATTCCACTGAGGAGAGCAACGCCATGAAGAAAGA